>CAIYTJ010000277.1 GCA_903929065.1 uncultured Bacteroidales bacterium
AATTCTAATACGATGAGAGATTTTAAAATTGCAGTAATTGGTTTAGGTTATGTAGGATTACCTTTAGCCATCGAGTTTGGAAAGAAATACAAAGTACTTGGTTTTGATATAAATAAATCGCGTGTAGAAGAGTTGCAACAGGGTATTGATCATACCCTTGAAGCTGATCTTGAAGGACTGAATACTGCCACAAAACTTAGAAGTGAAGATTCCAACCTTGGTTTGTCTTTCTCTTTTAATGAAGAGGATTTAAAGGATTATAATACCTATATCGTTACAGTTCCGACTCCCATTAATAATTTCAATATGCCCGATTTGAGGCCATTGCTAAAAGCATCGCAAATGCTTGGCCGTGTTATCAAAAAAGGTGATATAGCTATCTACGAATCAACTACATATCCCGGTTGTACAGAAGAAGACTGCGTTCCTCAAATTGAAAAAGTATCCGGATTGAAATTTAATGTTGATTTCTTTGCAGGTTACAGCCCCGAACGTATTAACCCCGGCGACAAAGTAAATACACTTACCAAAATCAAGAAAGTAACTTCAGGTTCAACTCCTGAAATTGCAACCTTAGTTGACGATTTATATGCCTCCATTATCACTGCAGGTACACATAAAGCGCCAAGCCTGAAAGTAGCCGAAGCTTCCAAAATTATTGAAAATGCACAACGCGATGTGAATATTTCATTTGTAAACGAGCTGGCATTGATTTTTGATAAAGTGGGTATTGATACGAACGATGTGATTGAAGCCGCCGGTACAAAATGGAATTTTCTGAAATACCGTCCGGGACTGGTTGGTGGTCATTGTATCAGCGTTGACCCGTATTATCTTGCCAGTAAAGCTGAATCGTTGGGTTATGTACCGCAGGTAATTCTTTCCGGTCGCCATGTAAATAACAGCATTGCACCATTTATTGCCAATAAAGTGTTGAAATTGATGATACATAAAACACACACTATCAAAGGTTCTAACGTGTTGATATTGGGTGTAACATTCAAAGAAAACTGTCCTGACATCCGTAATACCAAGGTGGTGGATATTTATCACGAATTGTGCGAATTCGGATTAAATGTGGATATTTATGATCCGTGGGCATCGGCCGAAGAAGTAAAACACGAATATAATGTGGATATTATTTCAAAGCTGAATGAAACTAAAAAATACCATGCTGTATTACTGGCAGTAGCACATGATGAATTCAAAGAGATAAATTTTGAAAAATATTATACTGAAGGCGCAGTAGTATTTGATGCCAAAGCTGTGGTTGACAGACAATGGGTGGATGGAAGACTTTGATCAGTTATCGGTTATCAGTTATCAGTTATCAGTGAACAGTTATCAGTTATTAGTGAACAGTTATCAGTTATTAGTTTATAGTCAATATTATGTAGTTGATAGCAGATAGGAGTGAGGTTGGAGAATGTATTTTAATAGTAAAATTTATGCAGTTTTTTCAAACAGTTCCTTTGTCTTAAATTAGCTATTTCAAAAAGGGGATAGCGTTTTTTTTTATGATGAGAGACTGTACAATAGAGTCCATAAAGTTCAAATTTCATAAAGT
>CAIYTJ010000278.1 GCA_903929065.1 uncultured Bacteroidales bacterium
CACCAAAAAACGATTTGGCGAAGGCAAACGGATTTTCAAAATGACTCCGCTTCATCATCATTATCAAAAACAAGGAAATGCCGGAATTCAGGCCATTTTCCAGCGACCAATTCAAGCAATGCCCGAATCGAAAATTGTAATTCGTTTTTGGATTGTCGGAATTATTTTGGCTGCAGTTACGATTATTACATTAAAGATCAGATAAAAAGAGAACCCCTAACCCCTAAAGGGGAACTGGGCAAGCTTAGTTTTTCAAAATATATCAACTCAAAAGTAACTTAATTCCCCTTTAGGGGTTAGGGGTCGTTTTATGAAAAGAATAGTAATATTAGGTGGTGGAGAAAGTGGTGCCGGTGCAGCAGTTTTGGCAAAGAAGCAGGGTTTCGATGTTTTTCTTTCCGATTTGTCGGAAATAAAAGCGGAATATAAAACTTTGCTTAACGAAAATGAAATTGCCTGGGAAGAAAAACAACATACCGAAGAGTTGATTCTGAATGCTGATGAGGTGATTAAAAGCCCGGGAATTCCGGATAAAGCACCATTAATCAAAAAACTACATGCTCTTGGAACTTCGGTAATTTCAGAAATTGAATTTGCTGGTCGATATACAAATGCAAAAATGATTTGCATTACCGGAAGTAACGGTAAAACCACCACCACCATGTTGGTTTATCATATTCTTAAGCAAGCAGGTTTGAATGTAGGTTTAGCAGGAAATGTTGGTCAAAGTCTGGCATTACAGGTGGCAACGGAGCATTTTGATTATTATGTGGTGGAATTGAGCAGTTTTCAGTTGGATGGAATGAACGAATTTAAAGCTGACATTGCTATTTTGTTGAATATCACACCTGATCATTTGGACCGGTACGAATATAATTTTCAAAATTACGTGAATTCAAAATTCAGAATCACACAAAATCAAACGGCTGACGATGCTTTTATTTTCTGGGAAAATGACCCCGTAATTAAAGCTGAACTCGCCAAAAGAAATATTCAGTCCGCAATGTATCCGTTTGCCATTGAACGAACAGAAAAAACAAAAGCGTTTATAGAAAACGATGAATTAATTATACAAACTTTAAAAACACTTTTTACTATGCCAGCATCAGAATTAGCTTTACAAGGTATGCACAATACCTACAATTCAATGGCAGCAGGACTTGCAGCCTCTATCGTAAATGTTCGTAAAGAGAGCATTCGCGACTCTTTGCAGGATTTTCAGGGTGTTGAGCATAGGCTGGAATATGTGGCAACGGTAAAAAATATACGTTTTATTAACGATTCAAAAGCAACAAACGTGAATTCGTGCTGGTATGCGCTTCAAAGTATGAAAACACCGGTGGTGCTTATTTTGGGTGGAACCGATAAAGGAAATGATTATTCTGAAATTGAAGAATTGGTTCGGGGAAAAGTGACCGGATTGATTTTTATGGGGTTGGATAACAAAGCGTTGCATACATTTTTTGATGGAAAAATCGAAAATATAAAAGATGTGCAATCGATGGAAGATGCCGTAAATGAAGCATATAAAATGGCCTCAGTTGGCGAAACAGTTTTGCTTTCACCATGTTGTGCCAGCTTCGATTTATTCAAAAATTACGAAGACAGAGGAAAACAGTTTAAAAATTGCGTGAGAAACCTGTAGCAGTTATCAGTTAATAGTTATCAGACAACATACTAATTTAATTCTCCGTCAGTTGACGGATTAGGGGTCAATGGAAACATTATTTAAACGATATCTTAAAGGCGATACCACCTTGTGGGTTGTGTTTTTGGCATTGTGCATTCTATCGATTATAGAAATGTACAGCGCTTCAAGCACGTTGGCATACAAAGCATCCAACCATGCCATGCCGGTAATTCGCCACGTCGGGTTTTTGACTGGTGGTGTGATTATTGCTTTTATTGTCCACATGATTCCATATCGTTGGATTCGGATTGTTTCTTATTTTGGGCTTTTTTTGTCTGCAATTCTATTAGTTTTCGTGCTTTTTAAAGGCCACAGTGAGAATGATGCAGCTCGTTGGTTGGTAATTGGCGGCATCCAGTTTCAACCGTCAGAATTGGCAAAATTATCGGTAATTATCGTCGCGGCTGACTTAATATCCAGAATCAGAGATAATTCCAAAGAAGAATGGATCTATTTCAGAAATACGATTATCATGCTGATTGGAATTTGCGGATTGATTTTACTTGAAAATTTCTCAACTGCCGCCATTCTTTTTATCGTGGTTTTTATCATGATGTTTATTGGCCGGATTTCAATGAAATATCTTGGTTCGCTTGCCGGTATTTTGCTGATTGCATTGCTGTTAGGCTATGGTGCGGTAAAAACAATTCCCGAAAATTCAATGCCAAAAGCTTTCAAAAGGGCTTATACATGGGTTGCCCGAATTGAAAGGCATTCCGATAAAGGAGGAGCTAAGGAAAATAAATATGTTATCAACGATAAAAACAGACAGGAAATTTATGGGCAAATAGCCATTGCACGTGGTCGTGTTTTTGGTGTTGGACCTGGAAACAGTGTGGAGCGTGATTACTTGCCGCAAGCATATTCCGATTTTATTTATTCAATAATTGTTGAAGAAATGGGATTAATTGGTGGAATTTTAGTGATTATACTTTATCTTATTTTGCTTTTCAGAGCAGGACGAATTGTAATGAATTGTGCGGCTGTATTTCCAGCCATTTTGGTTATGGGACTATCGTTAATGATTGTACTACAGACATTTATAAATATGTCAGTTGCCACCAGTTTGATTCCGGTTACCGGTCAGCCGTTGCCGTTGATTAGTCGTGGTGGAACTTCAATATTGATAACCTGTATTTATTTCGGAATTATTTTGGGAATTACGCGTCAGATTATTAACGATCAAAAGCCGATTGATGATGCATATAATTCTGAAGAAGAACAACTTCCGGTTGTTGAATTGGAGAGTTTGTAGTTCATTTTAAATTTTGTAAATTTGCAGGAATTAAGTCCGAAAATGTAAAACTATGAAGCGAAAATTTTTAATTAGTGGTGGTGGTACCGGAGGACATATTTTTCCGGCAATCAGTATTGCCAACGCACTTAGAAAACAACTTCCGGATTGCGAAATTCTATTTGTTGGTGCTTTGGGACGTATGGAAATGGAGCGGGTTCCTGCTGCCGGTTATCCGATTGAAGGGCTTCCTGTAAGCGGATTTGACCGGAAAAATATGTTTCGGAATATTCGGGTTTTGCTGAATTTGCTTAGAAGTTTGACATTGGCACGAAAGATAATCCGCCGTTTCAAACCGGATGTTGCCATCGGTGTGGGCGGTTACGCAAGTGCTCCAACGCTCAGAGCGGCTTCTGCTTTTGGTGTGCCGACAGTTATTCAGGAACAAAATTCATATGCCGGAGTTACCAATAAATTATTGGCCAAAAAGGCAAAAAAAATATGTGTGGCTTATGAAAGAATGGAACGATTCTTTCCAAAAGATAAAATTGTTTTGACCGGAAATCCGGTTCGACAGGATTTGTTCTCAGTTGCACCAAAAACTAAAGAAGCTTATCAGTTTTTCAATTTTGATCCGAAAAAGAAAACGATTTTAATTGTTGGAGGAAGTTTAGGTGCCCGTACAATCAATCAAAGTATCATTGCCGGACTTGAAAAACTGTCAAAAACAGATGTTCAGATAATTTGGCAAACCGGTAAATTCTATATTGAAAATAGATCGGAAGAGCGTCGTGTAGGGAAAGAGTGTACG
>CAIYTJ010000279.1 GCA_903929065.1 uncultured Bacteroidales bacterium
AAATTTAAAAGGTTTTTAATTAGTAATTAATTATCGCAAAATTAGAAATAATATTTTATAAATAAATCAAATAAATACACTTTTTTTTCGTCAATATATGAATTTTATTATAGAATGATATGTTTTTTATCTAAAACCCCGATTAGTAAAGGATTTCCGCTTGGAGCGGGAGTATGAAATTTTTCCGGCGCAACCATTCGCTCCGAGCGAAAGGGTGAATTTTTGCCACCGCAAGCTTTCGCTCCGAGCGAAAACGTGCTTTTTCTCCGGCGGGAGGTTTCGCTCCGAGCGAAAGGGCAAATTTTCTCCACCGCATGCTTTCGCTCGGAGCGAAAGCGTGAATCTTAAAAAAGGGGGTTTTCGGCCGGGGCGGTGGGATAAAAAAACGGCTGAACTTCTGGGAGGAGGTTCAGCCGGTAATATTTTAAGGACTAATTTCAAATCTATCCATTAATTGTTAAACCTTTGAGAATGGCTATTTGTCATAAGTATCACTAAATGGATCATAAGAACCTTTTTTTACCTCCTGTCTATCATCATTATCTCCTCCATAATGAACATCAAATCTACCTTCTTTCTTATATTCATTTTCTATTTTGATTTGACGCAAACTTTTTCCAGTAGCTCCCTCAATCTTTAATTTATAAGCATTCTGTTTTTTAGCTTGGTTTAAAATACGAATAATAGTTTTTTTAGGTATTGCATAAGGATTATTTGGATTCTGTTCAACACTATATTTTTTTAAATAGTACGATAAATTATTAAAAACAACAACATTATTTTTAGTCATATCTTCTATCAGACTTTTTGTTGATACACCTTTTTTTAATGCTTCATCTACTATATCTGTTTGCTGCTCAATATTACCATTTTTGTTGTATGAAATTTTTGATTCTTGAATATTTTTATGATTTGATTCTAAATCTACTGCTTTTAAAAAATCTTTTTGTCCACCATTATTATCATTGTATTTGTCTTTCATTTCTCCTCTAAATTTATAATAGTTACTATTTGTTGGAGAAATTTGAATGCTTATATTTACGTCTGAAATAGCCCCGAAATAATCATTTTCTTCAGATTTTAATTTGGCTCTAATAAAAAAAAGGTTTGCCTTTTGTGTGAGAGAATCTATTGGATTTAATTCAATAGCTTTGTTAATATCTTCAATTGCACCATTAAAGTTAGCCATCTTAATATCTAGACTTGCTCGTAATTTGTACATTTCCAAATTTGTTTCTTTTGAACCAATTCTAATTATTTTAGTAATATCAACATAAGCATCTAAATTGGAATTATAACTGATTTCAATATAAATCTTTAATTTTAAACATTCAATGGATTTAGGTTCTAATTCAAGAAACTTATTATATTCAGGTAACCCATAAATTGTGAATTTTTTGACATTAGGGTTTTTTGAACAGTTAATAATTTGCACATATACTGCTTGATAATCTGGATTTAATTGAAGAGCTGTGCAAAAATCAGTCAGTATATCGGATAAAATTTTATTATCGAATGAGATATTAATTGATTTTTTATATTTTGCAATCCCTCTTTGATAATAATACTCAGCATTGTTTTCATTTTTTTGAATAGCATTATTATAATATTCAATTGCGGATTTATAATCTCCTTTTTGACTATATAAATTGCCCATTATAAAACATTCATTAGCCGATTTGGTATGACAATCCGAAAGAAAAATCAAACTTAAAAGTGTCAATGTATAAATTGCTTTTCTCATAAGATTATTTTAGTTATTAGTTGATTTAAGGTATTTCCAATTATTTCAATTGCAAATTTATAAATATATTCCAAATAAATTGCAAATGAGTCCTAAAATACAAAAAACAGCCGATTGCATTCCTGCAACCGGCTGTTTTTCCTAATCTATTAAAAACTAATCTTTATCTGATAAAGCTGGTCATTACTTTCTGTATTTTGGCAGGAGCGGGGAGCGTGTTTTTGGTCATTTCGCGCATTTTCAGTTGCCACGCCATATTGTTGCCGAGGATTTCCATAATCTGCATGCCTTCCGCGTCCTGCACAGCATCGCCGGGAGTAGTTCCGTGGATAATGTTCCAGTAACTGGAGGTGGCGAGCATCATCTCGGAATACGCCAGGTAATGATTCAGCGTATCCAGCGTGGACGAACCACCCGTGCGGCGTACGGCCACCACGGCTGCACCCACTTTGTGCCGGAAGAAATTACCATTGCTGCCCGAAACATAGAACACGCGGTCCAGAAAGCTTTTCATGGTTCCCGCCACGCCCGAGTAATACACCGGCGAGGAAATGATAATGCCATCGGCGGTTTTCATTTGTTGTATCCATTCGTTCACCGGGTCGGTGGTATGGACGCATTGTTCGTTTTGCATCTTGCGGCAGGTACCGCATCCTGTGCAGCCTCTCACTGCCTTATGACCTACGTGGATAATTTCAAACTCAATGCCGTTTTCTTCTAATTTCGTTCCTATCACCCTTAATGCCTGATAGGTATTCCCGTCCTTGTGTGGACTTCCGTTGATTGCTACTACTTTCATTTTATATGTTGTTTGTTTGATATTTTTTATCTAAGTATTGGGGGCACGACTTTGAGTCGTACTCCCAATAGAAACTTTTTTATAATTCTATCCATTCTTCCACGGTCATCACATCGGCATTGCGCGGAAATACCTTGGTGGTCAATACGCAGTGCACTTCTTCGTCGCTATCGGCACAACCATTAGATAACAGCGTTATGTGGTAGTCTTTATCAATGGCTTCGCGCAAGGTGGATAAGACGACTCCGCTGGTTGAAATGCCTGTAAGAACCAGGTGCTGTATGCCCTGTGAGCGCAATACCACTTCCAGGTCGCTGCCCGTAAACGCGCTGTAACGCCGTTTGGTAACAATAATTTCGCCGGGCAGGGGTGCAACCGCGTCTGCAATTTTCATTATTTCGTCGTTATTGCCATTTCCCAACCGGGCTTTGCTTGCCGAAAAACCTTTATTGTTCGGGCTTACTTCCGGCATTCCGGGTCTGAATCCCACCACTACATATATCACGGGCACATTGTTGGCACGTGCAAAATTAATGGCTTTGGCAATATTTCCGGGAGTTTCGTTGCCGGCCGGCAACATACCCACCATGGCCATCTGCATATCCATCACCAACAGTGCGGTGTTTTGATTGTTTGTGTTCATATTGGTTGATTAAATATTTTTCATAACTACGTTTTCTTCTTTTATATTACGTCTGTTTCTTTTGTTCAGCTTGTCTTTCCGCAGGAAACCGGAGAAAATAATAGCAACAATTATGGCAATCATTCCCTGAATCAACAACATGTTCGGAGCACCGATTTGCTGTGAAACAGTGCCGATAAGCAAGCTGCCCATGGGCATCATTCCGAAAAAGGCCAGTGCAAAATAACTCATCACACGGCCCCGCATGCGGGGATCGGATTTAAGCTGAATAATGGTATTGGAGATAGTTGTAAGCGACATCATGCCGAATCCGGTAATAGTGGCAAACACCATGGCCAACGGGAAACAGCTGATATGCGAGAAAAGCATCAGGCAAACGCCAAAAATCAGGGTATTGACCAGCAGGATAATTTTAAGATCTGTATCGGGTTTTACTGATGCCAGAAAGAAAGCTCCGCACAACGCGCCAATTCCGATAAAACTGTTGATGTAACCGAAGGTAATAGCATCGCCTTTAAAGATAACCTTGGCAAAAATAGGCAAAAGGGTATTGTAAGGCAATACCAGTAGACTCATAATGGCAAGCATTAGCAATATCATGCCAATGGCCGGGGTGTTTTTCAGGTAAACAAAACCTTCCACCAGTTCGGAACTGATTTTCTTTTTCACCAGTTTGGGTTGATAAGGCGGCAGTTTCATTAGCAACAGCGAGATAATCACGGCCAGAAAACTCAGTGCATTCACCGAAAAACAAATACCTGCACCCAGTTTTTGTAACACAATTCCCGATAAGGCCGGACCAAGAACACGGGCCAGATTTACCATGGACGAATTCAGTGCCAATGCGTTTGGTAAATCGGTTTTGTCGTGGATAATTTCATGCACCATAGGTTGCCTGGCAGGCATATCGAATGCATTAACAATGCCCAGAATTACGCTCAGGGTTAGAATTTCCCAAACGGTGTAATGATTGGTGAATATCAGGATAGCCAGTAACACAGCCTGTATCATGGCGGTTGTTTGGGTGATAAGCATTATTTTATACCGGTTGTACCGGTCGGAAACAATGCCGCCATACAACGAAAGCAAAAAGGACGGAAACTGGGTGGCAAAAACAGTAATTCCCAGCATAAAAGCCGAATGCGTCATGGTGTAAACCACCCAACTCACACCGGTACGCTGCATCCAGGTGCCAATCAGCGAAATCGATTGCCCGGTGAAATATAACTGGTAGTTACGGCTTCGAAATGCCCGGAACGTATTTAATTTTAAATTCATTTTTTATGAAGTCTCTGGAATATCACTCTTTATGTTTACCGGCAAATCGTTTGCTCGAAAATATACTCAGCAACGAAATCCCAGCCAGCAACACAATCAGCGAAAGATTATCATCGGTTGAAATCCTCGCAATACGAAAAAGCAAATAACCGATGACCAAATTAAATAAAGCCCAAAGCACATTCGTTGTCGGCGATGACAATCCAATGCCATGAGGCTTTGAAAACGGTGTTGGGAAACGGTTTCCCGAAATGCCGTGTATAAAGTGAGGAACAAAGTTTGCCAAAATCATTCCGGCCAGAAATCCATATACATAATGATACCATTCCATAATTATTTTATTTTTATAAGTTTATGTAACACCGGCAAGGCTTCTGTCAGAAGTTTTTTATCGTCTTCGGTAAGCGATTCTTCAATCAACTCTTTCAACCATTCGTCACGGTCATATCGTACCTGTTCCACGAATTTTACTCCAGAATCAGTGAGCGAAATATACACTTTGCGTTTGTCTTCAGTTGATGTGGTACGTTTAATCACATCCTGCTTTTCCAGTTTTTTTAAGATCTGTGACATCGATTGGGTCTTAATCCGTGTCAAGGTTGCCAGTTCCGAAGGCAATAGCGAAGTGTTTTTGGCAATGTGCTTGATGGTTTCCAGTTCGGTCATAGAATAAGTATCAACCGAATACAACTTTTTCCTCAATCCTTTATGTAAGGCTGAAACCACTGCCCGTAATGACGAAGATAATTCTGATGAATTCATGTGTGTATGCTAACTTGTAAGTTTACCTTACAAAATTACAATTCTATCATGAACCAACCATTCATTGCTTGAAAATTTATGGATTGTTAGTCAAATTAATCGAAATTAAACGGAAACAGCCGGTCACATTGCTGCAACCGGCTGTTTTTAATCTAGTCTAGAATCTTGGCTCTTGATTCTACTGTCTAATCAATATTCGTCCCAACTCTTAATCTTTATATCTTCAAAACTCATGGTGCAGAAGGCAGTAATAAAGGCTGAAGCCAG
>CAIYTJ010000280.1 GCA_903929065.1 uncultured Bacteroidales bacterium
ATTTTATTTGTATGCAGATGAGGAGAATATATATTCTATTTTAGACCAGCAGTGTAGATTGCGCTGTTGAAGCAGCTCTGCATGGAGCCCACTGTATTGTAATTCGAGGTGGTGGAGGTATGATCCTGACCGATGATGAAGAACTGGCTAAAATGGCCAAACATCTTACAACACAGGCAAAGGTGCCACATCCCTACGAATTTGTTCACGATCATATCGGCTACAATTACCGCTTGACCAATGTTAACGCCGCATTGGGTTGTGCGCAAATGGAGAGTCTCGATTACCTGCTGGCATTAAAACGTGCCCTGGCCCAACAATACAATGAATTCTTTAAAAATTCAGAATTTGAATTCTTTACGGAACCGGCATATTGCAAATCAAACTACTGGTTAAATGCAATTATCACAAAGGACAAAACCCAACGGGATGAACTGCTGGCGTTCACCAATAAAAACGGTGTGATGACCCGTCCTGTCTGGGAACTCATGAATCGGCTGCCCATGTTTACCAATTGCCAAACAGATGGACTCGAAAACTCGATCTGGTTTGCTGATAGGGTGGTAAATATACCAAGCAGCGCCATAATTCCGGGATACAGGAAATGATGTAAGTACGACAACATGAAGTAATGTTTATCCCGCTTCATGACTTCACCTAAAAACCAATAACTAACATGTATCAACGATTTTTCAAACGACTTTTTGATTTTATTGTATCACTCATTGCCCTGTTAATCAGTGTACCGTTTTTTATACCGATTTGCATTATTTTGTTGTGTACAGGTGAAAATGAAGTATTCTATTTTCAAAAACGCATTGGACATAAAAACTCATGGTTTCAAATCTGGAAGTTTGCCACAATGGTTAAAAACTCATCCCAGATAGGTACAGGCAGCCTTACTGTTCGAAATGATCCAAGGGTATTGCCCTTTGGCAAATTCCTGCGAAAGACAAAAATAAATGAATTGCCACAGATCGTAAATATTATAAAAGGTGATATGTCCATTGTTGGTCCAAGACCTCTGATGGAAGTCGATTTTAAAAAATTTTCTCCCCAGGTGCAAGCACAGTTTTACAATACTCGTCCTGGTCTTACTGGCATTGCCTCGATAATATTCAGGGATGAACAAAAATATTACTCAAATATATTGTCAGATCCTCACGAATTTGACAAAAAAAATATTGCACCTTACAAGGGTAAACTGGAAATCTGGTATCAAAACAATATCTCCCTAACTACCGATTTAATATTGGTTTTTCTTACGGCATGGGCAATTATAGCACCACAAAATGATTTAGTTTATAAGGTTTTTAAAGATTTACCGGAACTTCCCGAAGCATTAAGATAATACAAAGTACTTATCTAAATCTTACAAACTTGATTTAAATATCCGTTTTGTATCCGAGTTGCTTGACACATCTCAAATTAAATTCATTCCGGATATTTCTCTAAAATTGTATATATGTCTTCTAAACACTTCATTTATATCTTAATTTA
>CAIYTJ010000281.1 GCA_903929065.1 uncultured Bacteroidales bacterium
AAAGAATCATTGAAAGTTATTACCCGGAATTACGACAGGGTTTTGAACCAACTCGATGAATTGACCGCAGCACTTAAACTGAATTCTTTGAGATTTGATGACCCGATTATTACTAACAGCCAGTTTACGAAATTAATGGGAATCAGTCTTAAGACTGCCCAATCATGGAGGGACCAAAATGTCATTAATTTTTCGCAGGTAAATAACAAAATTTACTATCGGGCTTCTGACATTAAAGCATTACTTGACAGTAACTATCGTAAAACTTCTAAATCCGAATAGCTATGAATGAGAAAAATAATGCCCCCTCGGATTTTACAGAATCCGAAGAGGCCAATAAGAAAAATAATCACTCCAAAAATAGCAGTTTTATTGAAAGTCTGAAAAACGAATTTGGAAGTATTCCAATGCAAATGGATGACTTCAATAAAAATATCGGGCTTTTTACAGTCCAGACTGCTAACTCATGGATTGAAGAAGCAAAAAAACGCCCAGTTCCAAAGATGCTTTTTAGTGAGTTTTGGTACGAAAGTGAAGTGTGTATTCTCTTCTCCGACACAAACTTGGGTAAATCTATTTTGGCTGTTCAAATTGCAAATAGTATTTCACGGGGAGAATATATTCCCGGTTTTAAATTGGAAGCGGAGAAACAATCTGTTTTATATTTTGATTTTGAACTTACCGAAAAACAGTTTCAAAATAGATACTCTGTTGACTATGAAAATGCTTATCAATTTGATAATAACTTGTTGAGAGTAGAAATTAATTCCGAGAGTGAAGTCCCCGATGATTTGACTTTTGAGAAGTTTTTATCAAACTCACTCGAAAAGCTAATCATTGAACGAAATTCAAAGGTTTTGGTAATTGACAACCTGACCTATTTGAGAAATGAAACTGAAAAGGCAAAGGATGCTTTACCGCTAATGAAGGAATTGAAAGCATTGAAAAATAAGTATCACTTATCATTGCTTATTTTGGCTCACACCCCCAAACGTGATTTATCAAAACCAATCACCCGAAACGATCTGCAAGGAAGTAAAATGTTGATAAATTTTTGTGACAGTAGTTTTTCTATTGGCGAAAGTTCAACAGATAAGGGAGTGCGTTATATCAAGATGATTAAGGCAAGAAATACTGAAATTGTTTACGATGCCGAAAATGTTTGTGTTTGTCAAATAGCCAAACCACACAATTTCCTTCAGTTTGAATTTCTCGATTTTGGTTCTGAATCACACCATTTAAAAGCCGTTTCAGAAAAAGAAAAAGAAGAACTTGAAGGTCAGGTTGCCGAATTAATTCAAAACGAACCCGGTATCAGTGCTTATGCCATTGCTAAGAAACTTTGCAAGAACGAAAGCAAGTTCAATAGTTTCAAAGTAAAGGTTTCTCGAATCCACAATAAATTGTGTCCAAAAACTTAGCAGTAGTAACAACTGGTAACATTAGTAACACCTGTTACTATTGTTACTAACTGTTACCAATTAGGCAATAATTAAAACTACAACTATGTACACACCACCATATCTACAGCCCTACAAAGGCAATGCAAGCCGTTTCACTTGCCCTTCGTGCGAAACAAAACTCAGTTTCACACTCTATCTGGATGGTAACACTAACGAACCAATTCACAGAACCGTTGGCAAATGCAACCGTGAATCCAAATGTGGCTACCATTATACGCCAAGACAATTTTTTCTTGATAATCCGTCGCCTCTTGTAGAGACA
>CAIYTJ010000282.1 GCA_903929065.1 uncultured Bacteroidales bacterium
AATTTAATCATTATGAAAAAACATTTTACCAATTTTATTCTAATCACTTTGCTGTTATTATTTAATGTATTTGCTTCAATGGCAGCAGATGTTTTGTTACGATTCAATCCAAAACCGGGATCAAGCGTTGCCACATATACTTTCAGTACAACTGATGTTTTATATGCTGTTGATGCCACAACCATGTCAGGTAGTACCAGCAATACTGTTTTCCCTTCGCCAAATAATGCACGGGTTCAGCTCAAAACAATTGTGTTGGAACTGAAAAGTACTTCTGCTTCAGCCGTTGCTGTTTGGGGTGAAAGTTCCGGTAGTTCATCCACCAGAACTATATTTCAGGTTTCGGTAGCAGATACATATGCAGGAACTTACACCCTGTTGGACGATGTTACACTTGCAGGAACTAAAATAACATCGAATATTTCAGGTCAACCAACTGCTCCGGATGCAACGAACAGCAAGAGTACTGTAACCGGATTGAATATTCCAAGGGGGAAATTTGTAAAAATAAGCTTTTGCACCGGTACAAGCGGAGGAGCTACTCAAAATTTAAATATCAGTGGTTTTGATATTACTCCGGGCGCAACTTATCCGACAATTTCAGGTTTTTCCGTGTCAGGAGTTCAGGGTACAATAAATGAAACTGTAACACCTGCCACTATAACGGCTACGTTACCTTATGGAACAAGTCTCTCGGGAATAACACCAACCGTTACTTTAAGCGGAACAGCCACAAGTTACACACCGACAGGTGCTCAGGATTTTTCGGCAGGACCGGTAAATTATACGGCAACTGATGGCACAAATAATAAAATTTATGCCGTAACTCTGACTGTTGCAGCATCAATTGCAGCACCGGTAATCACAACTCCTACTAATAATAATCAATGGGTAAAAGCCGGTTTTTCTTTAACTGATATTGCATTTACTATGCAAAATTCAACAGGAGCTACGGTTACAGGATTACCAACAGGATTAAATGCTGTCTACAATAATGGAACTTACACTATTTCAGGTTCAGTTGATGCATCTGTTACACCGGGAAATTTTAATTACATAATCAAAGCCACTCCAATTGTAGGTTATACCGGATCTGACATTACAGCAACAGGAACCATTGTGGTAAAAAGTGTAACTGCAACAAATATTTTATATCTGGCAACCGACGCCACAACTGTTCTCAATGATTTATTTTTGGCTCAATTAATGTCAAATTTAAATTACTTTGTAACAAAACGTGCTCCGATAGCAGCATTTACCGGCAATTATGATGGGACTGATTTGATCATTTTGCATGAATCATTAACAGGGGGCGATGCAGCTACCGCAGGACATGAATTAAATTTGATCAAATCCGTAGATAAACCGATATTGAACACCAAATCCTATTTTTATTCAGCCGGAACAGCTCCACGCTGGGGTTGGGGAACTCCAAACAATGGAAATTCAGGGAAAGGAGTTATTGTAGTTCAACCATCGCACCCAATATTTTCGGGAATCACATTAAGCGACAGTTTATACTTGTACAATACACTAACAGCTAAAAATATTCAACCGGTTACCGCAGTAACAATAGGTGGTTATCAGATTGGAAAAGTTGCAGGAGGAATTGCCATTCATGATATTCCGGGGTCAGTACGAATTGGAGCAGGAAAAACATCGAAGTACATTATGATTAGTTTGCTTTCGACTAAGTTTAATGATTTAAGTACTGACGCTCTTAAATTGCTCGACAATGCAATACAATATCTTTTATCGGGAACACAATTTGCTGCTCCAAGTTTGCAAATAGGCTCATTTACAGTAAATAGTGTAACTGCAACTATTGATCATATTGCAGGAACAATAACAGCCGTTTTGCCAACCGGAACCGATTTGAGTGCCCTTCAGCCAACTATCGTATTGAGTGGAACAGTTACAACTGTAAATCCTGCATCAGCTGTCGCAACAAATTTCACGAATTCTGCAACAACACCGATAAATTATACAGTAACTGATGGTATAAATTCGAAAGTGTATGTTACTACAATCACTGCAGCTCCTTCGGGTTTAATTGCTACCACTATAACCGGTGTTACATTCGATGGCCAAATCATTCACAACAATGCGAATGTTGATCTTAAGGTATTTGATGCCACCGGAAGAATGATTGTCACTTCGAACAGGAATATAAATATGAGTGGCTGTTCAAAAGGAATCTATGTTGTAAAGAGCAATTCAGGCACCTTAAAAATGGCAATTCTCAACTAGTTTTTAAAGAGTTTGGATTATAGTATTTGATTTGGAAGCATGAAATCATCTCGATTTCATGCTTCATCGTGTTAAAACAGAATTTATGTTTATTATCATATTTTTTTAGTACACAACCAGAATTTAATGTGTCATTTTTTCGCCATTTTCAGTCAGTTATTACACATTAGTAAAGAATATTACAATTATATTTACAGCATCGAATCTATACAAATATTCATCAATCACAAAACTCTAAAAATTTACAGAACATGAAAAAAAACAAACTATTTTTTATTACAGTTTTACTTTGCCTTTTTATCATCAAAAACAATATCTCAGCACAGGTAACAGGTGATTTTCAATCACAAGCTACCGGAAACTGGAGTGCTGTTGGAACATGGCAAACGTATGATGGGACTACCTGGCAAAATGCAACTGCATTACCCGATTTGACACAAGGCATTTCTATTACAATTCAAACCGGACATACCGTCACAGTTGATGTTGCTCTCACCGCTAACAATGCAGCTTTAAAAATTATTGTAAACGGTTACCTTAAAGAAACCGGTGTAATTACAAAGACAGCCGGTATCTGGACAATTAATGGAACTTATGAATTTAATCATATTTCTGCATCGGGGTCAGGGTTACCTACTGCCACCTGGAATGATGGTTCTACCTGCAGTTTTACTGGTATTACTTCTTCAACAACAGGTATTAACGCATCACAGTCGTTTTATAACATAGTATTTAATTGTCCAAGTATGTCTTCCAGCCTTAATTTAGGTTGGAATACAGGTACAATTTCAGTAAGAGGGAATTTTACAATAAATAATACAGGTTCTGGCAGATTACAGGTTTGTGGTCCGGTTGCAGGTACTTCGGGTGCATTTACAACCGTAACTGTAAATATCGGTGGAAATTTAGTTGTAGATGGAAGTAATGCCACCAGCACAAGTACGGGCGTAATTCTAACATCCAATGGCACAAGTAATAATTATACTGCAATTGTAATTAATGTTGCGGGTAATGTAACAGTAACAGGAAATTCTGCCGCCAATAATGCATACACTGTTTTTGCTATTTCAAAAGGGTCACAAGGTGGTACAGGTACAACTATCTGGAATTTTTCAGGTGATGTAAATGTTACAAATGCTGCATTGCAAAATTCAAATACTGCAGGAGGAAAGTTTGTTTTTGCAAAAAGTGGAACGCAGGTACTTAATTTGTCTGGAATTAACAGTACGGCTGCACCAATTAATATGGAAGTTTTAAGCGGTTCAACTTTAAATTTGGGAAACAATACATTATCTCCAAGCAGCGGTTTCTTTCAGTTAGATGCCGGAGCCGGAATTATGACTTCACTTGCTTCTGGCCTGGATGGCAATCTGACAAATACCGGAACAAAAACATTGAACACATCAGCTAATTATATTTTTAATGGTTCTACTGCTCAGGTAACAGGTGCATTAATGCCTGCGACGGTTAACAATCTCACAAACAACAATCCTGCTGGTCTTACTTTAAGTACATCAACAACAGTTTCAGGTACTTTAAGAACAAGTTCTACCCTTACAAACAATAATACATTGACAATAAACGGTTCGTTCCAAATCGATGAAGGAGGCTGGGCAACAGGTAACAACTTTGTATACGGAGCTGCAGGCACATTGGTGTTTAACAATTCTTCATCTCCTTATGGGGTTGGTTCAGGAGCAGCTTATTGGCCGGGTACAAGTGGTCCCGTAAATGTTACTGTTCAAAATACCGGTGGCTTATTATTGCAAACTTCACAAACTGTTTCAGGAATATTTCAAACCTCAACAAGTGTTGCAAATACATTTGGTAACAACCTTACTGTTTCCGGGACAGTAAAATTGAATTCAGGTGGTTATTTTGGTAACTTCTCACCAACCTTTACAAATTCTGGAACATTAGTATACAATACCGGTGGAACTTATGGTGTAAATAATGAGTGGGGTGCAGGTTCAACGGCAGGGTATGGAGTTCCACAAAATGTGAGCATTTTAAATGGAACTGCTGTTAGTTTATCCGGAACAAGAACAGTTCCCGGAACTCTGACACTTACCAGTGGAAAACTTAGACTGGGTGCAAATAATCTGACAATTGGAGGAATTGGAGCATCTTCATCAACTAATTATATCGTTACCGATGGTGCAGGTACTTTAACCCAGTCAGTTCCTTTTGGTACAACAGTAATTTTCCCGATTGGTGCTTCTGCTTCAAGCTACGATCAGGTTTCCGTAAATCCGCTTTCTGCCACTAATATCTCGGCCAGAGTAAGCGCAACATTGACGGGAACTGCTCCGACTCATTATACGTACAATGCAAAAGAATGGAATTTAAACTCAAGTACTCCATCTTCAACAGTTGTAGGACTAACGCCTTCAGCAAACGGTACCGGTGTTTATCCAAATATTGGTTTGTATAATGGAAGTGCTTATGTAAATACTCCTGCAACAGTGACTGGAAGTACATTTTCGGCAACTTTCTCCTCATTCGGTGCATTTGTTACCGGTTATGGTGATTTAAGTACCGGAATTAATCAGGCTACAATTGCCGGTGTTACATTCGATGGTCAAACCATTCACAACAATGCGAATGCGGATCTTCAGGTATTTGATGCTACCGGTCGATTGATGGTAAGTTCAAATAAGAATATTAATATGAGTGTTTATTCAAAAGGAGTATACTTAGTGAAAAGCAATTCAGCAACTTTAAAAATTGCCAACTAAATTGTTCGGAAGTATTGATGAAATAGTTTATTAATGGAAGAAGCGTGCCGAATGAATGAAGGCACGCTTTTTTCTGCTTTTTCTGAATGATTGACAACAATATACTTAACTCAACTATTTAGACGGTTTTTATGTTTAAAATAAGTTATTCTTCGATTTGAACTATAATACAAATTAATTGGATGATTTTTATAAAACTAAATCCTATCGTAGTCTATTTTTGTCTTCGGTGATAAAACTTTAAGAAAAGCTGATTGTTGTGTTAATAATCAATCTTCTTTTCATGTTTTGTAACATGTTTCTAAAAATTATAGATAAATAATTTTTTTTTGAATAATAATCAGTCTATTTTTGGTATCCCAAAAATTGGCATACCAATATTTAAAATATAACTTTCTAACAAACACTATTTAAAAACAACTATTTATGAAAAAACGTACACTTTTTCAATTTGTTTCAAGTCGGAACAAATCACTACTAAGGTATTTTTTACCTTTAATTGTCCTTTTGCTTTCTGTAAACGGATTGATGGCACAACAAGTTATTGGTTCTTTTCCTGCTATGGATGGTGGGTTTGAAGCTGGAGCTTCTTCGGGTGCAATAACCAGTGTTACAATTGCATCTGGTGCACAAAGTTCTGTATGGTCAACAAGTTCATCAAGTCTTGGAACTTTTCTAACAACTTCACCGAGAACTGGATTGAAATATGTAAATTTTATTGGTGGTTCGTCTAAACGCCTTCAATCTCCAACATTTGTAGCGACTTTGTTAACAGCACAACAATATACTGTTCAGTACTATTATCGAACTACAAACAGCACCGCAACAGGGCCCTGTATGCAAGTTGGTGCTAGTACTGATGGAACAAGTACTCCTACCTATAATCCTGCCACTGCTTCTGCTTATAGTCTTCTAGGTACAAGCAATGTATGGACGAAACATTCATATAATGTTACACTCACTGCTGGGGGTGCTGCTGGAAAATATGGTATTGGCATAATAAGAACAACAATAGCTCCTGTAGTTACTTTGGATATTGATGACGTAGTTATGTATGCAGGAGCATTGGATGAAACAGCCCCTGACCCTGTTACTTCTCCAACAATTCCTGCTGCTGCTGCAACTCAGCAAACTATTTCATGGACTGCACCCGGAACAGGAGTTGATGGTGGAGGATATATGGTTGTTAGAGGATTATCTGATCCGACAACTGCTCCGAATGTAAATGGGATTTATCAGGTTGGGAATACTGTTGCAACCGGTCAACAAGTTGTTTATATTGGAACAAGCACTTCTTTTCCCGATCTTGGATTAACTCCATCAACTCATTACTATTATAGAATTTATACGGTAGATAAAGCATTTAATTATTCTTCTTTTGCAGCAATTGATGGTACTACTACTGCGCCTAATTATGCAGCAGAACCTACTGCTCAGGTTACCGGTTTAAATTTTAGTTCGGTTTCTTCAACAGGTTTTACAATTAACTTTACTCCGGCAGTTTCCGGAAGTGGAACAAACCATTTAGTAATTCTTAAAGCTGCTTCAGATATTACTGCCGATCCAGTTGATGGTTCATCATATACCGCTGACCCTGCATTTGCAACTGGAAGTGCAGTTGGTGGTGGTAAAGTGGTTTATAACGGCACAAGCAATTCGGTTGCAGTTACAGGTCTTTCGAAAGCGATCCTTTATTATGTTAGAATCTATGATTTTAATGGAAGTGGCGGTTCGGAAAATTACTTAATTACTACTCCTGCATCAGGAAATCAATTGGCTTCACCGGGAGAAATAGTTTCAAAAGGTACTAATGGAGCTGGCGCTTCCTATTCTACCGGTTCAGCTTGGGTAGGTGAAGTTGCTCCCGGACGTTATGACAATGTTACTATTGTATCACCCGATGTTTTTAATGTTGGATCAACACAGGCTTGTTATAACCTCACTATTCAGTCGGGTGCAAAATTATGGGCTACATCACAACAATATTTTGATGTGTATGGCACATCCTTAATATGTAATGGTACATTGGGAGATCCTTCAAATACAGCCTCACTATTGTATTTAGAATTTGGTGGAAATCTTAACATTAGCGGTTCCGGAAGTATTTATCCATGGAAATTACGTCCAATTACTGGTTTAACAAATATCGGAATAACTTTCGATGCCAATGTATCATTAACAATGACAGGAACAACAATGATATTTGATAATATCGGGAATGATAATATATACTATACTGTTAATTCCCCCCGAACCTTGAGTATCGCAAATAACTTTAACACTTGTTCTGCTTCAGCTACACAAAGTACATCCAATAATACCCTTACGATAAACCAAGGTGCCACAGTAAATGTTGCTGGTGTTTTATATACGAATGAGTTAGCGGGTAAAACTTATACAGCGAATATAAATGGAACATTAGCCGTAACTGGCACTTCTACGCTTTCCGGTACTACTGGCGGTGGCGTTGCTACTTTTAATGTAAATGGAGCATATTCAACTGGAAGTTTATTGGTTACTCCTTCGACTGCTGCTGTAGCTCCGGTTATTAAAGTAGGTAGTACAGGAACTATAACTGTTAATGGAACTGCAGATTTTTCAAATACAAGTCTATCAGGATTTATTGGTAATGCTCCATCTACTACAGGAGGTACATTTACTCTTGGTTCAACCGGTTCAATGAGTATTGCTGCACCAACAGGATTGGAACCAGTTGCTGGTCCAATCAGAACTTCAACACGCAATTTTAATGCGGCTGCCGGTTATTCATTTGTTGGAACAGCTGCACAGGCATCTGGAAGTGATTTGCCTTCTACTATTGGCAGTCTGACTTTAAACAATGCAGCCGGGTTAACATTAAATGCTGCAACTACTGTAACCGGTGCTTTGACATTGACAAATGGTAAATTAAGTTTAGGTGCAAATAATCTGACTGTAGGTTCTACTTCAGGAGCTTCTACCACTAATTATGTGGTTACCGATGGTGTCGGGAAGTTGACACAACCCGTAACCGCTGCTGGAACAGTTGTATTTCCAATCGGTGCTTCTGTAACCAGTTACGATCCGGTTTCTGTTACTCCGGTTTCAGCAACTAATTTTTCTGCAAGAGTAAGTTCAATTTTGTCGGGAACAGCTCCGGCAAGTTATAATTATACTGCAAAAGAATGGAATCTAAGTTCAGATGCACCATCTTCAACAATAGTGGCACTCACTCCTTTTGCAGTTACTGCTTCAGGTGTATATCCAAATATCGGACAGTATAATGGCACTGCATATGTGAATACTCCGGCAACACTTGCAGGAAGTACTTACTCAGCAACTTTCACCACTTTTGGACCGTTTGTTACAGGTTACGGTGATTTGGGCACAGGAATTAATCCTGTTGCAATCAACGGAGTTTCATTCGATGGTCAAATTATTCACAACAATGCAAATATTGATCTTCAGGTATTTGATGCTACCGGTCGTATGATGGTAAGTTCGAATAAAAATATAGATATGACATCGTATTCAAAAGGTATCTATGTAGTGAAGAGCAATGCAGGAACGTTGAAAATATCACTTAAAAAGTAAAACAAATAAACTATTTGATTAATTAAAAAAGCGTGCTGTCTTACCGACAGTACGCTTTTTGATTTTAAGTTGCCAATCCGAAGTGTTGGGTTAGCAATTGGGTTTGTAAAATTCCCTACCGCACTTTCATAACTGGCTTCCGCGCATGCACAATCAACTTCCGCGCATGTAAAGTTGGCTTCCGCACTTGCACAATTGACATCCGCGTTTTCATAATTGACTTCAACTTTTACATAGGTGACTTCCGCACTTGTAAAGTTGGCTTCCGCGCTTTCAAAATCGACTTTCGCACTTACACAGTGAACGTCCGCGCTTACAAAATTGGTTTCCGCACTTGCAAAGTTGAGTTCAACGGTTTCATAATAGACTTCTGCGCTTGTAAAGTTGTAATTCCTTTTATGTTTATGTAAAAATTGAAATCAACAATAAAGGTAACCAAAATAAAAGCGGACATTCCCTGTAGGAAATGCCCGCTTTGTATAAGAGTGAAGGAATTATATTTAGATAATGATTTTCAGCGAATCGTTTGATCCTGCTGCACGTACTACATAAACTCCTTTTTGGTAATTTGTTGTGGAAATTGTTGTTTTGGAAGCGGCAACTTTTTTGCCAAGCATATTATAAACTTCAATGTAAAGTCCCTTTGTGTTTAAAATTTCAGTACCATTAAAAGATACTCCTTTATCTGACAAAACTTGATTAACGGCTTGTACAGAATTGTAATACCAACGAGGATCACCTGCACTGTTTTTGCCTGCAAAAGTAGCATCTTTAATTTTATAATTACCTACAGTAGTGGTATAAGGTGTTGCTGGAGGTCCTGCTGCCGCAACAGTTGATACCGAAACACTGGTAAATAAATCCGTTGATGCACCACTGTAAGCTGTAAATGTTCCAGTTATTCCGGCAGATGCTGTAGAGGTAGCTGCAGTCCAATCTGTAGTACTATAACAATTTGTAATTGTAAGAGTTCCGGCAGTTTTAATTGTTAAACCTCCGGAAGATAATTGAGTTTTCCCAAGTATACAGTTTGTAATAGTTACAGGTGCTACTAGTGTACTTAAGTCTACTAATGCTTTAGCACTTGCTCCAACAATGTTGTCAAATGTACAATCAGTAATGTCAATACTGGTCGCATTTTTTTGAAGCATAAATACCGTTGCACCAAAACCGTAGAAAGTAGATTTTGTAACTTTAACAGGTCCAAAGAATCCTCCGGTTGTGCTATTATAAACAACACCATAATCGGCAAAATTACTTACAACACAATTGTTTATTATAACAGTATTTGCTTTCTGAGTAGGAGACGTAACTGCAGCAGCACTTTGAAAACGAACTAGAGAGCGGAATGTTGAAATGTTGCAATTATCTAAAACTATTGAATCAACAATACTTGGAGCTGATGCTCCCTGATTAAAAATATAGTTTAAAGTAGGATCTATTGTACTACCCGGCACATTGCCAACCGGAACTGTACCTGTTATAGTTAAATCTTTAAATGCGATTTTAGATAAAGCTGCTGGTAATGTTATTGCTTTTAATGACAATGTCGGCTTCGATCCATCTCCTTTAAAAGTAATTTTTGTGCTAGAGGTTAAGTTAGTCAAAGTACTCAAATCAATATTATTCCAAGAGTATGTTATTGGAGTTGTGGTACTGGCTACTGGAACATTTTGAGGATTTGTATATCCAGCAGGTATAACTAAAACAACATTGGTTCCTGTATAAGCAGTCAATATTGTTTTAATATCATCGTTTATACCCAGTTTAATTACATCCTGTGCTTTTGTTGTAAAAATAGCCATAGATGCAATGGCAATAAATAGTAATGTTTTTTTCATAACGTTTTGTTTTAAATAGTGATTAGAATTATATTGTTTAAATCATAGCGCAAATGTAGAGTAAATACGGTTAATGCATGTGGAAAATTAATTTGAATCTGTGCATTTTTTGACTATATGTGGAAAAAAAAATAGAAAAATGACTGTTTCAACGTTCAATTACCTATTTTTGCAAGTATAAAGTCATTTTAAATTTAAAAATGATGTTTTATTTCTTAACCATACAAATCTAACAATCTGAAGACATAAAAAGTTATGAAAAAACTGATTTTTTTATTATGTGTCTCGCTCCTTGCTTTTTCGCTAAGTGCACAATATCATTTTTCATTCTCACACTATACTTCAGATAATGGGTTGTCGCAAAATAGTATTACTGCCATGATGAAGGATCATGCTGGTTATCTTTGGATTGGAACACGCGATGGGTTGAATAAGTTTGATGGATATAATTTCACCCTGTATAATTCGAAACCCGACAAAAAGTATTCTGTGTTGAGTAACCGTATTTTAGCACTTAAAGAAGATAAATGGGGGAAAATCTGGGTCAAAACGTATGATGAAATTGTTTACCGGTTAGATCAATCCACCGAAGTACTGAATCGTATTGTAAAACTAAACGGAGAATTTGTAAACGATAAAATACGAGAAATTTACACGTTGCCTTCCGGTGGAGTATGGCTGGTAACTTACGATCGCGGTTGTTATAAAATTGATACCGACGAAACTTCCCACAATCTCACGGTCAGTCTTCTGAATCAAAAAAATCAGTTATTACCCAATAATACAATTAGAGCAATTTTTGAGGATGCCGGACATGATACCT
This sequence comes from uncultured Bacteroidales bacterium, assembly GCA_903929065.1. GTDB lineage: Bacteria > Bacteroidota > Bacteroidia > Bacteroidales > Paludibacteraceae > Paludibacter. The sequence continues at coordinate 11,226 of CAIYTJ010000282.1, forward strand.
GGTTTTTGACTCAGGGCGGCCTGAAATGTCTGGAATCAAATGGGAAAAGTCATGATTATTTTGCTAATCAGTCCTTTTATTCTTTTATTGAAAATGATAAACGCATCCTTTTTGGTGGTGAAGGCCGGATTTATCAATACGAAAAACGATCGAAAACTTTTAAAACCATTGAGCTGACTGAAAAAGATGCCGTGACAAACCTGGCAGGTTTCAATTCGAATAATTACATTTTTACTACACAAAACAGAGGATTTTTCACGTACGATATTCTTCAGGGCAATCTCCAGCAATTTACAAAGGAAAAATATCCGGTAATGAGAACCAATGAAATGCTGACCGTGTATATCGACCGTGCAGGTGAAGCCTGGCTGGGAATAAAATCATCGGGGGCACTACATTTTTCACCTCAAACCAACAAAATAGCATTTGTTGATACAAAGATGAACGAGGGGCAGGTTACAAACCCTAACTTCACGATTTTTGAAGACGAAAAGGATGTGCTTTGGATTCAACCGTATTTTGGTTTCTTTTCCTGGTTCGACCGGGTTAACAATCGAATGATACCATTTTACAGTCCGTATAACGAAGATATTAATACGCTGTTTTCTTACGGTGTAAATCACGTGTTGTCTGATTCGCAGGGCGTATTATGGATTAGTACAAACCGGGGTAATGGTTTTTTCAAGTGTACGTTTTTGCCGGATTACTTCAATCATTATTTGTTCGAGAACCACTCAGTCTACAGCATTTCAAACGAAACACGTTCTATTTTTGAAGATAACCGAAATAGGATTTGGGTGGCTTGTAAAGATGGTTCGGTGCATGTTTTTGACCAAAATAAAAAGGAAATCGGCACGTTGAGTCGTGATGGACGGATTTTTCCGGGTGGAAGTCTGGAAGCATTAATCTATAATATTTTTCAGGATAAATCGGGCAATATATGGCTTGCAACTAAGCAACAAGGTTTGTACCGGTTGAAACCGATAGGTTCTGGCAATTCCTTTCGAATGGAAAATTATGCTTATAATCCAACTGATATTTATTCGCCATCCAGTAATGATTTTTATTCTGTTACACAAGATAATAATGGTCGTATTTGGGCCGGAAGTTATGGCGGCGGCTTGAATCTGATTGAAGAACAAAATGGAAAAATACGCTTTATTCATTCAAAAAATGAACTATCCAATTATCCGATTGCCAATTGCTCCAAAGTCCGTCAGGTTTTTGCCGATTCCAAACAACACATATGGGTGGCCACAACTGAAGGTTTCGTGGTCTTCGATGCCGGTTTTAAATCGCCGAAAGACATTAAATACAAATACTTCCACAAAAACGACAACGACCCCAAAAGTTTAGGAGCAAACGATATACATTGCATTTTCGAAGATACCGAAAGCAATATGTGGTTCGGGACGTTTGGCGGTGGTTTGAATAAGTTGAAGTCAAAAATTAATGAAAGCAAACAACCTGAATTTGAAATTTTTGACAGGGGCAAAGGAATGCCAAACAATGTTATTTACACCATTATTGATGACAATGAAGGAAATTTATGGCTGACAACTGAAAATTCAATTGTAAAATTCAATAAAAAAACAACCAAAATTGAATCTTTCGGTAAAGGAAACGAGCTTGAAAATGTAGAATTTTCTGAAGCATCAGCCTGTTTGCTGCATTCGGGCGAAATATGTGCTGGTTCCAAATCTGGTTTTTATTCATTCAATCCCGATGCGGTGAAACGACGTATAATCAATGCACCGCTGGTCTTTACACGGCTATTATTGTTTAATAAAGAAGTGGAAGTCGGCGAAAAAGATTCGCCGCTTCAAACCCAGTTAGATAAATCCGAACATATTGAATTCAATAGTCGGCAAAATGTTATCACACTCGAATTTGCTACGTTGGACATGCGCGCACCTGAAAAAATCCAGTATGCTTATAAACTGGATGGTTTCGATCGCGATTGGAACAATGTACAAACCAAACATTTTGCCACTTACACGGCTTTGCCTCCCGGCACTTATACTTTCCGTGTGAAATCGACCGACAGCGAAGGGGTCTGGCTGCAAAATGAGCGTCAGGTTGTAATTGAAATACTTCCATCATTCTGGCAATCTGGTTTTGCGAAGTTTCTGTATGTTTTGTTGATAATTGGTGTGTTCTTAACCACATTGTATATTTTCATCACGATTTTCAAACTGAAAAACAACGTGCAGCTCGAAAAGCAAATGACCGATATGAAACTCCGGTTTTTTACCGATATTTCGCATGAATTGCGCACGCCGCTAACACTCATTTCACTTCCGGTTGATAATATTTTACAGGAAAATCAGGATCCTTCTATTCACGAACAACTCACGCTGGTGCGTCGAAATCTTGACCGGGTAATGGGTTTAATTAATCAGATTCTTGATTTCCGGAAAATACAAAACAATAAAATGCGCCTCACAGTTGAAGAAGTGAATTTTGCCGATTTGACCCGATTGTGCAGCAGTAATTTTCTGGAAATTGCACACTCAAAAAACATTGAATTTGACCTGATTGACGAAACGAACGGCACAAAATTATGGGTAGATCCGGAACAGTATGAATCCATCATTTCTAATTTGCTTTCCAATGCTTTTAAGTTTACACCATCCGGAAAAAAAATCACAGTTAAAACTTCATTAACTTCGGATACTGCCGTTTTGACAGTGATTGATGAAGGTATTGGAATCGCCCAGGAAAAGATAAACTTTATTTTCGATCGCTTTTTCAGTATTTCTACGCTGCGCAATCTGACGCAGAAAAGTACCGGAATCGGCCTTGATTTAGTAAAAAAACTGGTTGATTTGCATCACGCCAGCATTCACGTCGATAGTCAGGTGGGAAAAGGCACTACATTCGAAATTGAATTTAAACTTGGCACCGATCATTACGATGGCGATGTGGATTTGATTGTTTCGAATGAAACAAAACCATTGTCCGATTTACATGAAAATGAGCAATTAACCGAAAACGAAAAGCCGGAACATGCCAAAGTTGCGCCGTTAATTTTAGTGGTTGAAGACAACGATGAACTTCGTCACTTCTTAAAGAAAAGTCTGAAAAAGAAATATCGGGTCGCTGAGGCTGAAAACGGGTTGGTTGGTTGGAATAAAGTGGAACATTTAATGCCCGACTTTATCATTGCCGACCTTTTGATGCCCGAAATGGATGGATTAGAACTTACTAAAATGATTAAGAGCGATTCACGGACTTCGCATATTCCGGTTATTCTGCTGACGGCTGTAACCGATTTGGAAAGTAAAGTGGCTGGAATGAAGGCCGGTGCCGATGATTATATCACCAAACCGTTCAGTTCGGAATTTTTACAGGCACGTATTGAAAACCTGATGATGCAACGTATTCAATTACAGCATTATTACCGTTCGCACTATATAAGTTCTAAGTTAGATTTAACGCTTCCGCCGCTTGAAATGAAATCGCAGGAAGAACAATTTATGCAAAATCTGATTAAACTGATGAACGAAAACATGGAAAATTTCGATCTGAATATTGAGCTCCTGGCATCGGAACTGAATATGAGCCGCACCGTATTCTTCAACAAACTGAAAAGTTTAACCGGTTTTTCACCGGTTGAGTTTGTTCGCGAAATAAGGTTGGAACGTGCTGCAGAATATATTCGTAAAAGCGAATTGTCAGTTTCGGAAATTTCCTATAAAGTCGGTATAGAAGATCCGCGGTATTTCAGCCGTTGCTTTAAACAAAAATTTGGCACTACTCCTTCAGAATACCGATTGCAGAACTAATTTTCTCCAATCATATTTTTATTTTGAAAGCTTCATCTTTGGATGGAGCTTTTTTTATTTAAATGACAGAATGTCGAAGAAATAAATTTTTCTGTAATAATCTGTATTATTAACCAAAAACATGTAAATCAATTCAAATTAAATAATGACCTTTGTAAAGAATATAGTTACAGTTGTTTTTTTGGTTCTTCTTGATTTTAAATGAATTAGTTTAGATATTTAGAAGTGCGGCGTCAGCACCTTAAAAACTGTCATGTTCATCATGAAAAAGAAATTAAACGTAATTTTCATTCTTTTTTTCTTTTTTCTTACCGGCTTTGCTCAAAAAGGGAATATCAAAATATATTCTGAGCTCAAAGGAGTTTATATCTATATCGACGAAGTTTTTAAAGGAACGGATATTACTTCAATTGATTCTGTCACTCCCGGAAATCATTATCTGAAAGTATTGAAAGAAGATGTTATTGCTTTTGGCGAGCTGATTAATGTCAAACCCAACGAAACTACAGCCATACTTGTCAAAGACTCCAAAGAAATTCAGGACAAGTTATTGAGTAGAAAATTCAAGGAACAGGAAACGTATCGTTCCAAAAAATTGGATGTTTTGCTGGATACGAAATATGTGACCGAAACCAGTGGAAATACTCAAATAAATGAAAATACCAAAAGTATCTATTTCCCGGGATATTTTTCCGTTTTAGGAGGTTCCAAAACCACTGGAAATGTCTCTACCAGTTCCACTACAGTCACTAAAACAGAAACTTCGTGGTTTATAACACGCGGAAATCAGAAAATATCGCATGATGAATTCGCTCAGCTGACCAACAACTCCGATTATTTTGATAAAGCCGGTATTTATAATAAAGAGTTGGAAAAATACGAGCAAATTAAAAAGCAAAAACCTAAATGGAAGGTTGATGGAACCTCTTTAATTATTGGTGCCGTCTTTGCCGGAGCTGGAGCACTTTTATACGATCCAAAGGTAAATATGTTTGATATGGAATCCAATGATACCGGCAAACAAGTATTAAATGTTTTCTGTGCCAGTTCAGCATTAGTGGGAACAGGAGCATTTTTTGCAGGTTTATTTCATCATCAACGACCTTACAATCCAATGCCTGTTTTTATCAGTCCCATTACCATGGACGATGCCATCCGCGATTCCAAAGAATACAACCGGAAACTCAAAATTGAATTAGGACTTCCCGAAACATATGAACCACAAAAATAAGTACATTCTTGATTTTTTAAATCTAATAAAATGTGCGGTGTCAGCACCTTAAACTCTGACAGAAACATTATGAAAAAGCTTTACTTAATTTCAATGTTTACTTTCACGTTCACTTTTATTGTTAATACTAATCCTGCTTTTGCGCAATGGACAACTCAAACCAGTCCGTTGGGATCTGAAATTTTAGGAAAAATGCAATTTGTCAGCGCAACTGAAGGGTGGATTGCGTGTGGAGGTAGCGGAAGACTACTTCATACAACAAATGCTGGTGCCTTATGGAATGTTGTTACACCATTTCCGGTTGATACTCCAATGTGCAATTCATCTGACGTTGGATTAACAATGAGTTGGCCAAATGCAACTCACGGCTGGGCATTGAAAACATATGGAAGTTTGGATAATCCGAATGGAGCAACATTATTTCAAACGGCGAATGGTGGAACTTCATGGACAAAAAAAGATTTTCCAAAAGTTTTTACTTCTGTAACTTACAGTGCTGCCGATTTGGTCGGAAAGTGGCAAATACATGCAGTTTTTGTTGATAATCCGAATGATGGAAATGTATTTAATGGTTGGACTTATGGTAGTACAACTATTGCATCCGACGGAAGTTCCAGTTATACAACTACAAATAATCAGGGACAAACAACCACCCGAAATTCAACCACTCAGTTTAATATTTCCTCTAAAGGCAAATTAACTGTTTCAGGTACTGATATGGATGGTTTTATGAGTGCCGATAAAAATACACTTATAATGACCCAAACCGATGGTAGCGGAAGTTTCGATCTTGTTGTCTGGCAGAAAGTAAATCCTTCAACCGTTTATACAACTGCTGATTTACAGGGAACGTGGCAAATGCATTCCATTCAGACACAAACTAATGCCGGTTGGGCGCATGGAACAACTGTTTTGGATGCTACCGGAGTTGGTACTGTAAGCGGATTTGGACCGGACAATCAACAATTTAGTGGTCCTACTTCGTGTTCAATATCTTCTACCGGTATTCTTTCTTCTAATGGAACAGATATGAATGGTTTTATGAGCGCCGATAAACAAACTATTTACCTGACTCAGTCACAAAATGGAGGCTATTGCCTGAACGTACTTGAAAAGAAAGTATCCGGAGTCACTTATTCTGCCATTGATCTAACCGGAACCTGGCAAATGCATTCTGTAGTAGCCGACCGGTCAAACGACGCACAAGCATGGGCAAGCTGGACACATGGACTATTAAAAATCAGTTCAACTGGAGCTACAACTGTTTCAAATATAGTGGTGAATGGTCAAAATCAAAATTCAATCAATTCGAATATGTCAATTTCATCTAGTGGAGTGATTACCGGGCTGAATTCATCCTTTTCTGATACTGATGGTTTTCTTAGTTCTGATAAAAACCTGGCAGTATTGACCTTAACGGACGGAACAGGAGGTTTTACATTATCTGTTGTACAAAAAGACCTGACCGCAAGTGGCGATGGGGGATTACAAGTCCAGTTTGCCGATAATAATACCGGCTGGGCATCTGTTTACAATGCACTTTATGGAAGCTTTAAACTTTACAAGACTACAAATGGCGGTACCAGTTGGGATGTAATTAATGGAGTTACAAATCCTGTCGGCGGGTTTTATTATTTTGTAGATGCATTGAATGGTTGGATGTTTGGTGCTTCTGCTTCAACTGTAGGTACAAACACCGATATACTTCACACTACCGACGGAGGTTTAAGCTGGACAACTCAAGCCACCAATGTTGGATCAGTAAAAGCAATTTATTTTTCGGATGTATTACACGGTTGGGTTGTGGGGAGAAATGCTTTGCTAATGAAAACAGTTAATGGTGGTGCAAACTGGACAACACTTACCAATACAAATCAAAATCAGGCTGCACAGTTTAGATCGGTTTATGCTTTAAATGCTAATGTGTGCTATTTTGGTAGTTCTGTTTCCGGAACTTCCGGTGAATACGTTTTGAAAACAACAAATGGGGGAAATTCCTGGACACCGATGCAGATTCCATTTCAATATGCTGCTTTCAATGTGGTTTTCTGGGACGAAAACAATGGTTGGATTTCAGGGGATTATGGTCAAATTGCTCATTATAGCAGTAATACCGGAATTCAGAATCCGTTGAGTACTGATAAATCAGAGTCAGTCTATCCAAATCCGGTTGTTGATTTTATCAACTTCAAGAGTGAATCAGAAATTTCAAGTGCTAAAATCTATGATATTAGTGGAAATTGTGTTCTCAATAAATCAGTAGTTGAAGGCAACAGGATTGATATTCGCAACCTTCCTGCAGGAATTTATTTTATTAAATTGCCTGATTCGGATAAAAGTAAAAATATCAGATTTATAAAACAATAATCATTATGAAAAAGATAATTCTATTTTTTATAATATTGATTTTTATTGTCAGTTGCAATAATCTGTTCAACAATCAAAACAAAATTCTAATCAAAGGTCAAATCTCATCTGCTGCAAAAATCAAAGGCAGCCGGGTAAAATCTGAAACTCCCTATACTTTGGCAGATGCCACGAAAGTACTTGTATATTTTGGTTTTCACGATAATGCAATTGTTGATATTGTGAATGGGTCGTTTAGTACGACTGCCCAAATTGGAAAGGCTGCGGCTCTTGTATTTCTGACCAGCGATAACAAATATATTGGGAACTTTCAAAACCGCGGTTTAAGTATGCTGCCCCTTGGTAATTTGTCCAATGGCGACCAAACCGTCATTGACCTTTCAACGCTCACTTTAATTGGAACAAATGTCATTCCGACTCACGATCCGTTTGGACACGAGATTAAAATTACCGACGACGAAATAAATAGCCTGAAAGAACTGGATGGATTTTTTGAATCGCTTGCTAAAAACATTGATACCGACAATGATGGAATTTTAGACGTATTAGGTAAAAAGCAGCTCTTTATTATTTCTCATTTTGCCATTGAAGCCGGTCATTGGGGAATGAACAATTCTCCGGCTAATTTGAAGGATTCTAGCCAAATCAGTATTGGTTACGCCATTGATATATTTGGTGATTCGGGTTTTGATCAGGATTATTCCGTAATGACGCTCACAGGACCACAAGAAAACCCTTATCAGAAAATTACAACTGAATTTATAAATTCTCATCAAATGAATTCGGGATTTTTCTCCAGGTTTTTTGTTCTGGATGGACAAACTGTGGTTAACCAACCTTTCCGAAAAGGGATTTACACGTTGGATATTGAAGGGAAAAAATATACTTTTGGATTTTCAAATATTGATGCGAATAAAAACTTAGTCATTGCAGTACCAACGCTAAAGACCAATTCCCAAGGAAAGCTCACTTCATTTACATTGGAATACAAATTGCCAAACGGCAAAATTATTAATCCGGAAAATATCTTGACTGATATTATGATTCAGATAGGCGGCAGTGATAATGGTAAAGTTTTATTTGAAAGTCCCTGGCTATCTACATATAAAACCGGTGGAAATTCTGTGTTGGGAATTTACTCGTATACACTTCCCTCACCAGTCGATATTTCCGGTTTAAACAGTATTGTCATTGGTTATAACGATATGCTTGGTAACCGTTATGATACGTGGTGGCATTAAAACTCAGCATGAAACAATTATATTACCAAAATACCATGAAAACACTAGTAAAATTACTGACCATTTGCCTTCTCCTCACAAGTTGCGGTTTATTCGACAGCCAGAAAATGATTGCTATTAAAGGACAAATTTCAAGTCCGGCTAAATCAACGGCACAACGCGTAAAATCTGCCAATCCAACACTGGCCGATGCGGCGAAAGTATTGGTATTTTATGGCAATAAGTATGCCCTGGTAAATATCTCAAACGGTTCATTCACATCACAGGCGCCCGAAGGAAGTGCAGCTTGTCTGGTGTTTTTGGATGCCAATAACCAGTTTATCGGCAATCTTTTTGCCGGAGGTATAAATGTGTTACCCTTGGTCAATATGGGAAATGCTTCAAGTATTGATTTATCTACGCTGACGCTGGACGGAACGCGTGTTATTCCAGCTAACGACCCGATAGGTTCAACCATTCAATTAACTACGCAGGAACTTAATTTCCTCACAAACGTTGGTGCTTACTATCAAACACTAGCCAAAAACATTGATATGGACAATGATGGTTCACCCGATATCATAAATGGAGATCAAATAAGGGTGAATACAATTATCAATATGCGGGTGGGTAGTTTTGGTACAGATTCAAAACAACCGGTTATGGTTCCGTCTGACAAGTTTGTGGTGAACACGAATCTACGAATTGCAGGCGATATAAAGATGTGGGATAAGAATTTTACTGTTTCGTTGGCAAGTCCGGTTCTGCAATCTACCATCAATCTGTCACAAGCGCAAGACACTAATCCGGGACCTGAAATAAATGAGTTCATTTACATTCTTCGTCAAAATGCACCACCGGGTAGCCAAAATCCCTTTGATGGACAACTATTGCCTTTCCCGGATGGTGTTTATACGTTTCAATTGAATAAAGACCGGCAATACACATTTAATTTTGCAAATATAAACATGCAGAATTATATGATGATTATTAAACCCATAGTTCATACCGATAAGGATGGGTACATCACAAAAATTTCTTACGAATTTGTTTTTCCGGATGGTTCCACAGCTAATCCACGAAATTTAATTCAGGGTTATATTCGTACTCAGATTGGCGATCATTCATACAAACAATTATACGAAGGCCATCATTTGTACGGAACTTTTTCGGCCGGCGAAAATTACGATTATTATAACGAAACAATAAGCACTAAAATCAGACTCTCTGATGTTTCACAGTTTAATTTTGCCTTTATTGATATTCTTGGTAATGAATACGAATATAGTTGGGTGGACGATCTGAGTAATTATCAGCATTGATTTTATTCAAAAACCTGCATTTTTTAAGAATTAAGCCGGTTTGAACTGTAAATTATTGATATTTATGATGTATTTTTAATTATAAAATGTTATTTGTTGCTTTCAGTCATTGGTATTAACTTTAAATGTTTATATTTGCATAAAATTTTCAGCTGTTCACAAACAGCTTAATATTAACTATACAAAATCGAAAAAATGGAAGAATTAGTAAAAAAAATCAAAGCTGTTTCTACAGCTTTTGCTACAGATGCAGATTTGCAAGTTGAAAAAGGTAACAAAGCTGCCGGAACTCGTGCCCGCAAAAGTTCTTTAGACCTTGAAAAACTGTTGAAAGAATTCAGAAAAGTATCTGTAGAAGCTGCAAAGAAATAATTATTCTTTGTTTTTCTTATAAAAAAGCTTTCTCCTATGGGAGAAAGCTTTTTTTATTTGACTTGTTTTTCTTGTACTTCTTTACAAGTTTAATCTCTGCTTGAAAATGCGTGAAGAAAATGCTCCACGAATGACAATTCGCTAATTAAACATCTATTTGAAAAACTTCTGCTAAGTTCTCTTTGAATTTCTTTGAAATAGAGTCATTATATAAAGGTAGTCCTATCAACCTATATTCTCTATCCTCCGCTTTAAGTATTGGGTCTTTAGAATATTTTTCGCTGATTTCTTTTAAAAAGTCTTCCTTCCAGCCTTCTTTACTATCAGTAAAAGTACCTGAAGAATCCTTGAACTGTCCACCTTTTGGCTCAATAAACACCTGATAAAATAATTCTTTTGAACTTTGTTTCAAGAAGAGAAGAAAGTCAGGCATGAAACCTCTACCCTGTTTAAAATCATATATTTTATAGACTTCTTCATTTCTTAAAACATAAACCTCTTCATATTTATCTTTAAAATTACCTATTGTATTTTCCAAGAATCTCATCAAGCTTATTTCTTCACTTGTACCATAAAAGTTATTCAACACATACCAATCTTTTTTGACTAACTCATTAGCATAATTCGTAATTCTAGGTTCTTCAACGACTGAAATTGTTTTAGGTTCTGAATAAAACGTCTTAAATGATGTTTTTTGAAATTCTGTACCTATATGTGGATTTGAATACTCTTTTAAAACGGATTCGACTTTGTCGAAAAAATGGATTAGAATCTTTAATTGGATTGAAGGTTGAATCTCTTCGATATTTATAATATGATTTGGAGCTACTACTTTTATTGGGAAATCCCCTATAAATTCATTTTTCAAAATGTCATCTACAGACTGAATATACAATTCCTCTTTTAGTTTATTAAATCGAAAGATTGATTTATCTTTCTTTGACTGAATATTTATTGCTTTTCGAATTATATGTTTTGAAAATGAATTCAGCGTTAATGCCAACGTTCTCTTTTCTTCCGATTGTGTGGAATATCGTGTTTCATCATTTACTTCATCAACGATCACTTTGGTTTCTTTTAATGAAAAGCCATCAACATATTCCTCAAAAACAAAACCATCTTTTGTTTCATGTAACTCCTTTTTTCGTCTGTTCGGATTGTCTATTTTCTCATTATAAAAAAGTTCTAATTGCGAGAAAGGACTATCAATAGTATTTGGGTGATATTCCGACTTAAAATCAAAAGACAATTGTATCTTTTCTTTTTCTGGTAAAAGTTCCTGACGTTTTAGTTCTTGCTTTAATTCGCTTATATATCTTTCATCGTTATCACTGTGAAAGTAAAATTCCTCCAATACTCTTAAATCATTTGTCAAATCTTTGTCAAACTTGCGCTTATTTGGAATTTTATCTTCGTATTTGAAAGGAAAGTATCGAACACCACGTCCGATTAATTGAACTTCCGATACGGTTGACTCACCAGATTTTCCTTTGTTTGAACCACCTGTATTTTGACCTTCATACATCCTTACAATATCATACAGATTCAATACATCCCAACCTTCGGTTAATCTTTTTACGGTAAATATGGCTGTAATATGATTTGATTTATCTTCCAGATTATTCAGAAGCCGTTCTGTTTCCTGATCTGTTTTTTCTTTAGTCTTTGTTCCGGTTTTTGAATTGGTTATAATGCAGTTACGTTCACAGAAAGCATATTTCAGGTATTCAATTACCTCGTTCAATGCAATTTTATTTTCATCGATATATCTTTTGATATCCATGATACGGCTTTGTCCCTTAAGGTAAGTTTCAGTAACCGGAAATAAGGCATTTTCATCAAAGTCATGCAAAAAGGCAAAATCATCAACTGACAAGTTTCGAATAATATCCTGAAAAAGTTCGTAATCTTTTTGTGAATTTTCTTCTTTGGTCTGGTCAACATATTTACTTCTGAATAGGATAACTGGTTTTAAATCAATTCCGTTAGAAGTAGCAACATGTTGACGATACCAATTGAATAATAAAGCCTGCAATACACGTTTTTTCTTGTCGAATGATGATGTTACCAAATTAATTTCTTTTGTAAAACCTGCTTTCAAGAAGTCTTTTAAATCGAATTTGTAGATAATCTTATCCACGTATTTCTTTACTACTTCAGTATTGGTTGGAACAGTGGCTGTAAATTCCAACAGTACGTTTTTGTTTTCTAATTCACTATCTATTCCGTCACGTTTTAAAATACGATTTATCACAGTATTTTCCCAACTCCGTTCCACTTCTTCTTCGCTTGCACCGTCCTTTAATTCTGTGATTAAATCCAATTGTGTTTGACCGCTCTTAAGTTTCTTGGTGGCAGCATTTAAATTGTGTGCTTCATCTGCCAGTAACACTAAATCTCTTTTCAACAAGTCATCTAGGAAAATAGCATTCTCTTTCACCAAATAAACCGCATTATGTAGTTTATGTATGGATGTAAAGATGATTTCAATATCTTCAGTCTGATTCGAAAAGGTTTCTACTTTCCTTATATTTAGAGTTTTATCATCGATTACAATTGTTTGGCTGTATTGATATTTGCTGTGTGAAGGGTCGATAAGATTATTTTCAGTCTTTCCGACAATGTTATTCTGGTTGACAAAAAATATAAAATTCCGATAGCCTTGTTTGTAGTAATACAATATAAGTGAAGCCATGACCAGTGTTTTACCTGTTCCGGTAGCCATATTGAACATCAAATGAGTTGCATCTGCATTTTGTTCGGCTTCTTTTATTTTCTGAAAAGTCAGGAAATTTTCAATGCTTTGACGTTGCCAGTCAAATAACGGATATTTGATATTATCCGTAATATATTGATAATCTATTGGTTTTATTTTCGGAATATCTAAATCGTATGCTCTCGATTTCAGCGATTCAAACATATATTGGTCTGCCATAACTTAGTCTTTGATTTGATAAAAGTCTTTGGTTAGCGATATGTCTGAAGGCGATAGTTTGTAACGACTATCTTCCATTTCACTGGCGTTGACATACATTTGATTCAAATCGAGCATTTTACAGAACATTTCTTTCTGCTTCAGTAAGGTGAGTTTTATAAAGTTTGCTTCTTTGCTGATTTTTTCTTTAAACTCCTTTATCTTTACATTATAATGTAGGAAAAACTCCTCATACAAAACATCAAACAAGTTTACCAATTCCTGAAAACTTCCACAATCCAAAATCAATTCTTTAGCTTGTTCATTGTTCTTGGCTAATTCGAGATAAACGAATGATCCGCCACCTTTCCAATTAACTGTTTTAGAAATACCAGTTGTATCAGCTTTAGTAACATTTTTAAGCCTTATAAGTGAATCATTTTCATAGTAATCTAATTGTTCAATTCCTATATATTGTCTTTTCATTTTATGTGCTACTGCAACTGTTGTACCACTACCAAGATGATAGTCTAAAAGAATATCATTTGGCAAAGTTGTGAGGTCAATTATCCTCTTTAGCAATTGTTCGGGTTTCTTGCCATTTTTCAATGTTACTCCGCCTTCATTAGCAATACCAGTAAATCCAATGTCTGTCCAAACATCTGTTAAAGAAGTTGCAGGTACTTTTAGTCCGTTAATTTCTTTATATGTATTACCCCAAAAGACTATTTGCTCACCATTCAAAATGTAAAATCCATCTACATCTTCATCAAGGTGTTGCATTACTTTCCCCTTTTCACTTTTGGATTTTTCAATAGTTGATTTTCGTTTTTTTAAAGCACCTCCGCCAACTGCTGCAGTTCTGAAAACATTTTCTTTATTTTGTTCTGCAAATTCTTTGATTTTACTTTGTAGTTCAGCATCTGAATATTTTAGTTTAAAACTTTTTATATCTCCAATCTCTTCTCTTTTTGCTAATTCTTCAATAACTGTTGTATATTTCCATTTTGAAAAGTGTTCTTTTGAGTTAGTCAGGAAATACTTATAGTTTTCGTCATATTCCTTTGGAACATAAATCTTATTTAAATTACATTCATTAATATTGTTAGCATATAAAAAAATGTGATTTGAAGTTGAGAATATTTTTGCACTTGTAGCTTTAAATCCTGATGCAGCATTTGTTGTCATTGTAATGTGATTCAAATAATTCTCTTTTTTGAAAATCTCATTAAGTAAAATTTGCACATAAGACGCTTCTTCATTTCCAACGTGAACGCATATAACCCCTTCATTTTGTAAAAGTAACTTTGCTGATTCCAATCTATTTTTCATAAAAGTTAGCCAAGTTGAATGGTTAAAAGAATCATTATATTTAAACTCATCTTTCCCAGTATTAAATGGTGGATCAATATAAATTAATTTAACTTGCTTATTGAACTGTTTAGTTAGACTATGTAATGCCAGCAGATTATTTCCTTTAATAATTAGATTGTCTTTTATTACACCATTTTCATCACGAGTGAAAGTGGTTGGAATTGCTTCTCCTTTTTGAGAGTATTTCTTGATGTTTGTAAATGCTTTGGGTTCGAAAAGACGGTCAATTTCATCACGTGCTAATATCTCGTTGAAAAATATTTCTTTACGTTTAGCCTGCTTTTCCTCATATTCGGCTTTTTCTTCTCTAAATTCAAAATAAGTGTCCATGCCTTCTTCTGTACTTTGTCCACCTTCCAACACACAGTCTTTATACGGGAAATTGAGCACTACGTCCTGATTTTCGTTTAGCATTTTACTGCCTAGAGCCAATCCAATGCGGTTTTCGTATTGAGTATATGAATTGTCTATTTTATTTTCATCTAAAAAGAACTTGAAGTCGTTGTGTTTGAATAC
>CAIYTJ010000283.1 GCA_903929065.1 uncultured Bacteroidales bacterium
CATTAAATTCATCCGACCAAACCAATTGCCAGTTCTGCGCAGAGGCAGAACCGACTATTGATATGAATATAAAAAATGATATTATTTTTTTTCTGAAATTCATTAGTTTGTTTATTAGCAAAAATTAATAACCCGGATTTTGTGTAAGTAATGGGTTAGCATTTAACTGTGTTTCCGGAATCGGGAACAGGTAATGCTTGCTGGCATCAAACGGACTCATGTCTTTTCCTTCTTTGTCCCAATATTTCAACCGATAGGCATTCATAACCTGTTCGGCTGTACGCCAGCGAACCAAATCCCACCAGCGATGACCTTCCATGGCAAATTCCACGCGACGTTCGTGACGAATTGCTGTACGCAAATCGGCCTGATTATTTGTGTAAGAACCATATGGGAAAGGCATTAATGTAACAGCATCGGTTGGATTTGATGATGAATCTTTTGCGCGTTTGCGGACCAAATTCAGCTTATCAACACCGTTTGTCAAATATGTTCCTCCTCTTTCGCAAGCTGCTTCGGCATACATCAACAAAACATCCGAATAACGAATTACAAACGTATTGCCTGGTGAACGCATGGCATAAAATGTAGGATTGATAAAAATCTGAGATCCTTTATAAGGGTACCAGAATCCTAACGTAGCTTTACGGGCATGATAACCATTCATATAGTGATGTTCTGTTTCTGAACCATAAACATCAGTTGAATCGTAAGGTAAAATAGCCTCATTACGTCTCAAGTCTCCAGTTTCAAATTCATCATATAAATCCTGAGTAGGGTGATTGAAACCATAACCGGTTTGACTTGAAGCCGGACCTGCAAGACCTGTACCTCTTGAACGGGTTACCAAAGGATCGTAATTACCACGGCTCATTCCTAAACCACCGGCACCACCACCCCAGTCGGAAGTTGATTCTGAAATATATTGAATTTCAAAAACTGATTCAGGACCGTTTTCTTCTACAAATTTTGCAACAACTGCAGGAAGATTCACAAAAGTCTTGAAGAAATCCTGGTATTTAGTTTTTAATGAATATTGGTTTGATGTTATAATGCTGTCACCGAGCTCCATGACATGTTTATAATCTGCAGCTTTATCAGTTATATAAGTTTCATTAACATTGAACAAGATATCTTTCATTAACACAGCTTGAGCTGTGCCTTTTGTAGCTCTCCCTAATTCTGTTAATGCGTATTGACTTTTCAATGGAAGCGCTTTAATGGCATCTTCAAGATCCTGACGAATAAATTTATCGATTTCTTCTTTCGAACTTCTTGCCATCAATACATCATTCTGATTGAAAGTACGATCACCTTTGATAACTCCACCAAAAACCCGCATCAACCTAAAATGATAATAAGCTCTCAAAAATTTGGCTTCACCGAGTAAACGTGTTTTTAATGGAGAGTCTTTCATAGTACCATTGATGTTCTCAATGGCAAAGTTGGCACGGAAAATTCCCTGATAATTAATATAATAAAGGGTTTCCAAATAGTTGTTGTTAGCTCCCGATTGAAAATTTTCCAATTGGTAAACCGTATTCATATCAGAAGTTACGGTTCCGCCGCCACCTTTCAACGCATCGTCCGAAACAACATCGCCTATAAACCATTCATTACCATAAGTCAGCCCATTGCTTCCGTATTGCCATTGCAGGGGTACATAAGCTGCATTAACGGCAGCAATTCCTGC
>CAIYTJ010000284.1 GCA_903929065.1 uncultured Bacteroidales bacterium
AACTAAGGTTTGTTTCATTCTTTTGTAAACTTACAAAAGTTCCAACCGGGGTTTGTTTCATTCTTTTGTAAACTTACAAAAGTTCCAACCGGGGATTGTTTCAGGCTTTTGTAAACTTACAAAAGTGTGCCAATGGATGGTTTTATGGTTTTGTCAACTTAAAAATGATCGGCAGAAATTTTTATCTGCGTTTTTGTAAACAAAGATAAGATTGTTTATGATTCAGTTTTTTCGGATACAAACCTGATTTCATTTGCAATCTAATATATCGCTGATAATTCCTTAAATGAGGTTAAACTTTTCATGTTTAATAAACTTTTCAGTAATGTTCTAACCAAATGATTATCAAATCGCAGGTGACAGCTTTAATATCATTTTGATAGTTTACTGTCTGTTTATTAACGCATTTTCGTTCCTGTTGCACTAAATTATTCTTGTATAAATATGTGAGATATGAAAAAAATATAGTAAATTGCGAACCTTTTCGGCCAAAAAATGGCATGAAATACTAAAATTAATTCAACTAGCTAAGAACAAATAATTTAGAATCAATCGTATGAGAAAACTATCGTTGATACTTTTTGTATCGCTGCTGGCTTCTTTTTCGCTTATGGCTCAAACTACAGCCAAAGGGGTGATTAAAGCAGCCGGTTCAGGAAGTCCACTTGCAGGAGTAACCATTACTTTATTACAACAGGACATTACCACCAAAACCAACGCCAACGGCGAGTTCACACTCAGCTTGTTGAAACCCGGAGACGATGAACTGAGCATTGCCATGGAAGGTTATTTTACACAGATTAAACTGGTAAACCTTAAATCAAATGCTGTAAACGATCTGGGGGTTATCGAACTTAAAGCAGATGTGGAAGATGAAGTAAAACAGGAAGCTGTACTTCAACTGAGTGAAAACGAATTAAGCAGCGACGAGAGCCGTTCGGCACAGAATGTTTCGGGTTCGTTGTCGTCCAAAGGCGATGTGTATTATTCACAGGCCAATTTCGCTTTTACTCCGATGCGTTTCCGTACGCGTGGTTACGATAACGATTATGAATCAACTTATATTAACGGTGTTCACTTCAACGGACTGGAAGGCGGCGATTTCAATTATTCTGCCCTCGGCGGTTTGAATGATGCCATGCGCAATCAGGACGAAGTAAACGGATTGGTAGCCAATTCGTTCAGCTTTGGTAACCTGGGCGGTTCTACCAATATAAACACACGTGCCAGCAGTTATGCAGCGGGTTCAAAAGCCAGTGTGGCTTATACCAACCGCGCTTACAAACTTCGTGGTTCGTATACCTACGCTACCGGATTGCAGGCCAATGGGTGGGCATTTGCCGGTTCGGCCGTGGTTCGCTGGGCTGATAAAGGAATTATTGATGGAACATTTTATAATTCAATCGGATATTTCCTTTCAGCGGAAAAAGTAATCAATAAACAACACAGTATTTCAATTGTAACTTTCGGCGCACCAACACAACGAGCACAAAGTGCTGCCAATACACAGGAAACTTACGACCTTGTAAAATCAATTTATTACAATCCGTACTGGGGTTATCAGGATGGACAGGTTCGCAATTCACGAGTGGTAAAAAGCTTTGACCCGACGGTGATTTTATCGCATGATTTTAAAATTGACGAAAACCAACGATTGCGTACTGGTTTGGCTTATCATTACAGCATGTACAGCAATTCGGCATTGAATTTTTATAATGCTCCCGATCCAAGCCCGAACTATTACCGCAATTTACCAAGTTTCCAAACCGATGCTGATATGGCTGCTCAGGTAACTAAATTATGGCAAACCGACCCAAATACTTCACAATTGAACTGGACTTCTTTGTATCAGGCCAATTTAAGAAATAATACAGCTAATCCAACCGGAAGTGCCAAGTATGCACTGGAACGCCGTCACAACGATTTGATGGAAACTACCCTGAATTCAACCTATACCAATCAGCTTTCGAAAGAATTGAAACTGACAGCAGGATTGGAAGGAAAAATGTCGAAAGCCATGCATTACAAAACCATGGACGATTTGATGGGTGCCAATCAATGGATCGACATTGACCAGTTTGCCGAACGTGATTTCCCAGCAAACCCGAATGTGATCCAGAATGACCTGAGAAATCCGAACAGAGTAATTAAGGTGGGTGATATTTTTGGTTACAACTACGATATAAATATCCTTCATGGTGCTGCCTTTATTCAAAACGAATGGGTATTGCCATAGCTTGATATTTATTATGCCGGCGAATTGACTTACAGCCAGTTCTCACGTTTCGGATATATGGAAAACGGACGTGCAACTAATCTGGGCGTTATATCATTCGGACAGGGAAAAACATGGTTCACCACCGATCCGTCGTTAAAAGCAGGGGCGACATACAAAATCGATGGCCGCAACCGTTTATCTATAAATGTTCTTGCCGAAACTAGAGCACCACAAGTTGATAACTCTTACATTTCGCAACGTATTAAAGATACCACCGTTCCTATGGAAAGTGAAAAAGTATTGTCGTACGATTTGAATTATACATTCTCACTTCCGTCAATTCGCGGTCGTATCAGCGGATTCAGAACACATTCACTTGATGGTGTTGAACTGAACGGATATTATGATGATATCAACCAGACTTTTGTAAACCACGTGTTGACCAAAGTGAATAAGATTTATCAGGGAATTGAAATGGGTGTGGCCATTAAACTGAACACTGCCTTTACCCTTTCTTTGGCCGGAACCATTGCCGATTATCATTATACCAAAGATGCTGTGGGCCTGTTAAGCTTCGAAAATGGTGCAAAACCTGATCAGATTGATACCGTGAGAATGAATAATATTAAGCTAAGCAACGGACCTCAAACTGCCGGAAGTATTTCGTTGAATTATTTCCACCCTAAAATGTGGTTTGCTGATATTACATTGAATTACTTCGATCAAAATTACCTGGATGTTTCACCGCTTCGTCTAACTAAAACAAACATGGCATTATATACCACACCCGAAATGGTGAATGCTTTGGGCAAACAGGAACGTATTAAAGGTGGATTTTTACTTGATGCATCGATTGGTAAACTGATTTACTTCAAAAACCGTAACTCGCTGAACTTTAACTTGTCGGCAAGTAATATTCTGAATAATACAAACATGATTACCGGTGGTTACAGCCAGTCAAGACTTCCACTCAACGGTACCGTTATCGATCCTAACAGCTTGTACAAATTCCCTTCGAAATACTATTATGCCTGGGGATTCAATGTGTTCTTCAATGTGTCTTATAAATTTTAATCTGTAATTTCAATTATTTAAAACAAAAAATGGAAATGAAAAAACAACATATATTCATAGTTTTATTTGTTTTTGCAGCTATTTTCTCCGGCTGTAACAAAACAGACTTCAATCCAATTTCATCTGATAAACTGATGGGTGATTCGTTGGCCTCAACCACAACCATTGCCAATCTGTTAAAGATCTATAGTACGAAAGTTGATTTATATTCCGACACATTGAATAAGAACGCGGGTCTGTTTACCACTAAACTTATTCCGAATGATACCACCGACATGGTAATTCACGGTGTTATCACTTCGTCCGACGTGGAAGGTAATATTTATAAGTACATTATCATTCAGGAACAAGGTACTAATAGTCAGGCAATAAAAATGTCGATTGATGCCGGCAGTTTATCGGGATTATGGCCGGTTGGTCAGAAAGTATCGGTGAAATTAAACGGATTATACCTTGGTAATTATGCACAATCACCACAAATCGGAACTCATTTTGTAAATCTGGATAAATTCAAAGTAGATACATTGCACAAAGTAAATATCTATCGCATCGAACCCGGACGTATTCCGTTGCCAATTGCCCTGAAAGCAATTCATGCGTACGGATTACCAAATGCTAATCTGATTAAGGCAGATACACTAACTATTGCGCAAATATTATCTTCAGGTATGTCATATGCGAATAAACTGGTATGTATTAAAAATGCATTCTTTACAGGAAACGGCGCCGATTACGGTCTGCCTTTCAAACTTTCTAATCCGGCCGATTTGATTTTTGCACCTTCTACTAATGGTATTGGATATCCACAGTCACGCGAGATTCAGGATGGCACCGGTTCTATTTTTGTTGCAACCAGTGAATATTCTAAATTTGCAACCTATAAACTTCCGCCTTCAAATAACAGAGGTAATATCACTACCATTGTTGGCTGGTACAACGATAAAGATCTATCGCTGGTAAGCGGTAAAATATATTATCAGCTTACATTGCGCTCTATCAGTGATTTAGGTAAGGGTTTCGAAAGTTATCATGCTGATATCAATAAATAAACAGTAATTTTAAAAAAATATCTTTATGAAAAAGACAAATATATATAGTTTAATGCTTCTTGTAGTTGGAATGGGTTTTGCTTCGTGTTCCAACCTCGATGAATCAAAAGTAATAATAGCCCCGCCTCAAACAAATATTATCTATTCTGAAACATTTGCAACAGGCTTGGGTCAGTTCACCGCCAAAAGCGTTACTGGTGCTCAGGTTTGGGCCGAAAGTACAAGCGGATATGTGATGATGTCCGGTTATGCAAGTTCTACCAATTACGCCAATGAAGACTGGTTGGTATCACCTGAGATTGATTTAACGGGTGTTGGAGCATCAAACCTTACGTTCGAACATTGTGCCCGCTATTTTGCCGATGTAAGTAACGAAGCTACCCTTTGGGTTTCTGAAGGATACAAAACCGACAGTTTGCCATCGGCAGTGAAATGGACACAACTCAAAACTTCTTCGTTTGCCGATCCAGGAAGCTGGGTATTCGGTAATTCAGGTCAAATAAGCCTGACAGCTTTTTCAGGAAAGAAAATCAGAATTGCATTTAAATACATTTCTACAGCTGCCAAAGCAGGTACCTGGGAAATGAGAAACTTCTACGTTCAAAAAGGCGAAGCTGCGGTTAATGCACAGTTGGTTTATTCCAATTCATTTGCGTATAGTATTGGCGATTTTAAAACGCAAAGCGTAACCGGAGCACAGGTTTGGACTTACAGCAGCTCATATACTTGTATGGCAATGTCCGGATATGCATCAAGTAATATTGCTAATGAAGACTGGCTAATTTCACCTCCGATTGATTTGACAAATATTACTAATTCATATGTTTGTTTTGACCATGCCGGACGTTATTTTGGAACACCATCAACAGAAGCAACTGTATGGGTTTCAACAACAGATACGGTGGCTTCAGCTAACTGGACACAACTTCCTGTGCTGAACTATTTCAATAATAGTAGTTTTACCTTCGTGAATACTGGAAATCTAAACCTGAGCAGTTATGCCGGAAAAAAGATCAGAATTGCGCTGAAATATATTTCAACAACTGCTGCTGCAGGAACGTGGGAAGTAAGGAATTTTCAGGTATTCAATGGTATGGCTAGTGGTATTGACACTAATCCATTTACGGTAGCCAATGCAGTGACTTACCAATCCGGAGGTTCGGCGTGGGTTACAGGTTATATTGTCGGTTACAGTTGGCCATTTGTAAATCAATATGCATACTTCTTTACACCTGACACCTGTTCGCAAAGAGTAAATGTGCTTCTGGGTGA
This sequence comes from uncultured Bacteroidales bacterium, assembly GCA_903929065.1. Lineage (GTDB taxonomy): Bacteria > Bacteroidota > Bacteroidia > Bacteroidales > Paludibacteraceae > Paludibacter. The sequence continues at coordinate 5,614 of CAIYTJ010000284.1, forward strand.
CACTACTATAAATCTCTATTCAAGCAAAATTCTCTCAGTTCAATTGCCTCGCGGTAGTGCCCGTAATGTAATGAACCTGAAAGATAACAAGGCTAATATGGGAAAAAGGGTAAAACTTTTCGGAACACTTACTCCTAATTCAGGTATTGCCGGTATGAGCAACATCACCAAATATGTTTTACCTGACGGAACAACTGGAACTGCATCAACCACTGCATTCTATTCCGAACCATTTGCAACCGGTTTAGGTACTTTTACTACAAACAATGTAACTGGTGCTCAGGTTTGGTCGTTTGCAAGCGGTTATGGAGCTAAAATGACCGGATTCACTACTGTCAATAATGCCAATGAAGACTGGTTGATTTCTCAGGAATTTGATTTTACGAATCAGTCATCTGCTGCATTGACGTTTGACCATACCATCAATAAAGGTGTTGTTGCAAATATGCGCACTGAACAAACATTGTGGGTTTCAACAAACAGCGGAACAACCTGGACTCAACTTTCTATTCCTACTTATCCTGCCGGAAATACCTGGACTTATGTAAATTCAGGTGAGATTAATCTCGACGCATATGCAGGAAAGAAAATTAAGCTTGCCTTTAAATACACTTGTACTACTGCTTCTTCAGCAACCTGGGAAATCAAAAATTTCCTAATCTATTATTAATTGAAGAACAGAACACAAAAACACCCGGACTGTTTCAGTCCGGGTGTTTTTGTGTCTAATAAAAATAGCAGGAATTTATTCCTGCTATTTTTTTATTTGAATTGTATTTTTATTAATATCCCCATTTCAGATAGACTGAACCCCATGTAAATCCTGCTCCAAAAGCAGTAAGAATAATGTTGTCGCCTTTCTTGAATTTCTTTTCCCACTCCCACATACCGAGAGGAATACTTGCAGCTGATGTATTTCCGAAATGATCTATATTGATAACCACTTTTTCATATTCAACTTTCGTGCGTTGAACCACAGCATCGATTATTCTGAGATTTGCCTGATGTGGAATAAGCCACGCCACGTCTTCGTTTGTCAGGTTGTTTTTGTCCATTATGTCAGCTGAAACTTCTGCCATATTGGTAACAGCATATTTATAAACAGCCGTACCTTCCTGATATGTGTAATGCATTCCTTTTTCAACTGTTTCAAGAGTTGTGGGAATGGCAGAACCGCCGGCTTTTACATGCAAGTGTTTGTAGCCTACTCCGTCAGTATAAATTAGCGAATCCATAACTCCATAGTTTTCAGTTGTGGGTTCAAGAAGAACAACAGCAGCGCCATCTCCGAAAAGTGGTGCAGTAGTTCTGTCGGTATAATCGGTAATCGACGACATTTTTTCTGCGCCCAGTACCAATACTTTTTTGTATTTTCCGGATTCAATAAAACTGGCTGCAGTTGTTAAGGCCACAATAAATCCGGAACATGCTGCCTGCAGGTCAAATGCTAAAGCATTTTTAATTCCAACTTTTTCAGCTGCCATTGACGCACAAGATGGATAAATGTGATCGGGAGTTGTTGTTCCGCAAATTATCAGATCTATTTCTTCAGGTTTGGTTCCTGTTTTTGAAAATAGATTTTCAATAGCTTTTGCAGCCATAAATGAAGTTCCTGTGTTTTCTTCTTTCAGAATTCTTCTTTCTTTAATGCCAACGCGAGTGGTTATCCATTCATCGTTGGT
>CAIYTJ010000285.1 GCA_903929065.1 uncultured Bacteroidales bacterium
GGTAAATTGTTTACTTTCACTTCGTTTGGAGAATCGCACGGAAAAGGAATTGGCGGAATTATCGATGGCTGTCCCGCCGGAATAGAAATAGACGAAGAATTTATTCAAAATGAACTGAATCGCCGTCGTCCGGGTCAATCAGCCATTTCTACACCTCGCAAAGAAGGAGATAAAGTGGAATTTCTTTCGGGAATTTTCGAAAAAAAATCGACCGGAACGCCCATTGCATTTGTGATTTGGAATGAGAATCAACACAGCTCAGATTATGACCATTTGAAAGAGGTTTATCGTCCTTCACACGCCGATTATACCTATCAGCAAAAATACGGAATTCGCGATCACAGAGGCGGAGGACGCAGTTCTGCCCGCGAAACAGCTTCACGTGTAGTTGCCGGTGCCATTGCAAAATTGGCGTTAAAGCAATTGGGAGTTGAAATTACTGCATTTACTTCGCAGGTTGGACATATTGCCATGACCCAAACGTTTGAAACAACCGATTTGTCATTAATTGAAAGCAATGTTGTACGTTGTCCACAGCCTGAAATTGCTGAAAAGATGATTGAATATATCAAAGTGTTGAAAGAAGATGGCGACTCAATCGGCGGAATTATTTCGTGTATTATTAAAGGTGTTCCCGTTGGCTGGGGCGAACCGATTTTTGATAAATTACACTCCCGGTTGGCACAATCGATGTTGAGTATCAATGCCACACATGGTTTTGATTACGGTCGTGGATTTGAAGGAGTCAGTTTGAAAGGTTCTGAAATGAACGATTCATTTATAAAAGTGGACGATAAAGTAACCACCAAAACCAATAATTCAGGTGGAGTTCAGGGTGGAATCAGCAACGGCCAGGATATATATTTTCGTGTTTTGTTCAAACCCGTTGCCACGATTGCCAAAAAACAGGAAACACTCGACATTCATTTAAGCGAAGTTGAATTGGAAGCCAAAGGCCGACATGATCCATGCGTTTTGCCACGTGCAGTGCCGATTGTAGAAGCAATGGCAGCATTGACTTTGATGGATTTGTATCTGACAAAAAGCTGATTGGATAATCTGTTCAAAACTCAAATAATATTGCGACCAAAGACAGTAATATGGAAATCACACCGCAACACTGGGCCATAATTATAAACCCCAAATCCGGAAAAAACAAGTTCCGTCAGCAACGAAAATATCTTTTTCTGACACTTAAACATGCCGGAATTGAGTTTGATTATCGGGTTACCCGATTTGCTGGTCACGCCATAAAAATTGCGAAATATTTTGTTGAAAAAGACTACAAAAACATCATGATTTTGGGTGGTGATGGTACAATGAGCGAAGTTATTAATGGCATTTTCAGTGCCAATATTCAAGATACAAGTTCATTGAAAATAGCATTGATTCCGCGTGGCACCGGCAATGATTGGGGCCGTTTCTGGGGATTGACACGCGATTATAAACAATCAATTGATGTTTTTTTGAAAGGAAAACTTCAGCCAATTGATATTGGCAGGGTGGAATATCAAATGGAAGGCGAAAAAGAATCGCATTTTTTTATCAATTCAATCGGATTGGGACTTGATGCAGCGGTTGTAAACCTTACCCACCGGCTGAAAGCGGTTTTGGGAAGCCATTCATTTCTTTATACACTGGCATTACTCGGAGCCGTTTTCACCTACAAAGCTCATAAAATCAGGATTTTTTCAGACGAAAAAAACATTACAGACAAGATGTTCACGATGAATGTGGCAAACGGCTGTTACAGCGGCGGAGGCATGAAACAAAACCCGAATGCATTGCCTTACGACGGATTAATGGACGTGATGATGGCTAAAAAACCAACTCTTTGGGATATAATTACGGCGATTTTGAAACTTTTCAATGGAAAATTACTGGAACATCCGGTTATCGAATCGTTTCAAACCCAACATTTGATGGTTCAATGCGATAAGGCTGCATTAATGGAAGCGGATGGAATTATTGTCAATGGATTTTCGCCATTCAATATCAGCATCCTTCCGAATGCTATTCAAATGATAGTTCCCTGACAAATTTTTCTGCTTCGTCCAGTATATCAAGTTTTCCAACATCCATCATATTGAAATTATCAGGAACAAATCCTTTGATAACGGAAGTTTTCGCGTTGGATAAATAAAAATCCATAACCGGAAACTTCGGATTCAGGTCCTTCATCGTCTCAAATATTTCGGGTGATAACACCTGAATGCCTGCAAAAGCCAGTTTTAAATGGGATTTCAATTTCCTGAAACCAGCAGGCTTTGTTTCTCCGGTCTTTTCATTGACCCAGCCATTGAGCCGCATTTTCTGATCAAAAAGCAGGTAACGGAATGTATCACGCTTACTCACAACGAGGGTAACCAGCGAATTTGACGTCAAATGTTCGATATAAAGTTCATTCAAATTGACATTTGAAAGGATATCCACATTATGAACCAGAAAAGGTTTGCCGTCGTCGAAAAACCAGGCAGCTTTCCGGATGCCACCACCGGTATCCAGCAATTCATCCCGTTCGTCCGATACTTCAATCCGAATACTGAAATTGTCGTTAGCCTTCAAAAAATCAATGATTTGATTCGGAAAATGATGAACGTTGACGATGATTTCGTCGAAACCGGCTGATTTAAGTTTCAAAATCACATGTTCCAAAAGCGGTTTTCCGGCTATTGGGACAAGTGCCTTAGGTAAGTTATCTGTGATAGGTTTTAAACGGGTACCTAAACCTGCGGCAAAAATAAGTGCTTTCATTTATTCAAAAATTTCTGTTCTATTTTCTGCTCCCTATGCACCAGTTCCACTTCCACACCAAATTTTTCCGAAATATGTTCGGCCATTTTCTGAGCTGAATAAACCGAGCGATGCCGGCCTCCGGTGCAACCGAAACTAATCATCAAATCGGCAAAGCCACGCTCGAGGTATCTTTTCACTGAATTGTCAACCAATTCAAATGCATGCTCCAGAAAGGGAATTATCTCGCCATCCTTTTCCAGAAATTGCTTTACGAGTTCGTCTAAACCGGTTAAATCAACATATTCCTGATATTTTCCGGGATTGTGAATAGCCCGGCAATCGAATACGAAACCGCCTCCATTACCGGAAATATCTTCCGGAATTCCGACGCGATAAGAGAAGCTACACACTTTCACCAACAACGATTTTCGTTCTTCTTTTTTGGCGTTGAATTGCTCCAAACTGGTCATTTGTTTGAGTACCTCAATTAAATACGGGTATTCAGGGAAATCAATAGCCAATAATTGCTTCAGGTTTTCGATGGCAAACGGAATGCTTTGCAAAAAATGCGGTTTCTTTTCGAAATAACCACGGAAGCCATACGCTCCCAGTACCTGCAACGTTCGGAAAAGCACAAAATGGTTCAATTGGCGACGAAAATCGGCTTCATCAACCGTTGTAAGTTTCTTCAGGCTTTTGAGGTAAACCTGCAACAATTCTTCGCGTAACTCGGAAGTAAAACCCGCTTTGGCCTGCCATAAAAACGAAGCCACATCGTACTGAAGCGGACCTTTCCGGCCACCCTGAAAGTCGATAAAATAAGGTTCTCCATCTTTTACCATCACGTTTCGGCTCTGGAAATCGCGGTACATAAATGTGTCGGTTTTCGATTGCAGCAACACGTCCGAAAATTGCACAAAATCATCTTCCAACCGGTTTTCCTGAAAATCTACCCCGGTTGTTTTTAGAAAATTATATTTGAAATAATTCAAATCCCAGAAAACGGAACGCTCGTTGAATTCCGGTTGCGGATAACACACCGAAAAATCAAATCCGTTGGCACCAGTAACCTGAAATTCCGGGAGTTTTTGCATGGTTTTCCGCAAAATTTCCTTTTCATCGTCTGAAAAAACACCGGTTTTGCGGCCTTCAGCCATATAATCGAACAACAATGTATCGCCCAAATCATTTTGCAGGTAAAACTTTCTATCCGGCGTTTCGGCTACTACCACCGGAACCGGCAAACCCAGTTTTCCGAAATGCTTCGACATGGCAATAAAAGCCCGGTTCTCTTCAACCGATGTTCCCTCTACCCCTATCAGGGTTGACTTTTCACCTTCCAACCGGAAATAGCGACGCGGCGAACCCGAAGCGGTCAGTTCTTTTTGTGTAAGGAAATTTTCGCGAGTATATTGCCGGAAAAGGGTTTCTAATTCGTTCATGATAGTTGGATTTCAAATTGATGCAAAGATACAAACAACGTTTTAAAATTTTGACATAAATTTATATGAAAGCATTTAATTCGTAAAATCTGATTCATAATTTCCTCTTTTTTTTGTACTTTTGCGGTAATTTTTGAATATAAAAGAGATTATGAGCTTAGAACTTAGTGAACAAGAACAATTCAGACGTCAGAGTCTGGACGAATTACGCAATTTAGGCATTGACCCCTACCCTGCCGCCCTGTATCCAACCGATGCATTTTCCACCGATATAAAAGCTGAATTCAACGATGAAGAAAGCGGCAAACCCGTTTGTGTAGCCGGACGTATCATGAGTCGCCGCATCATGGGCAAGGCTTCATTTATAGAACTTCAGGACTCGAAAGGGCGCATTCAGGTGTATATTAGTCGTGACGACATCAGCACCGAAGCACAACCCGAAATGTATAACTCCGTATTCAAAAAACTCTTGGATATTGGTGACTTTATCGGCATCAAAGGATTTGTTTTCCGCACGCAAATGGGCGAAATCAGTGTTCACGCACAAGAACTTACCGTACTTAGCAAATCGCTTCGTCCATTACCCATCGTAAAATACAAAGACGGCGTGGCTTTCGATGCATTTGAAGACCCGGAACAACGCTACCGTCAACGCTATGTTGACCTTGTTGTAAACGAAGGCGTAAAAGATATTTTCCTCAAACGCACCAAGGTATATCAATCCATGCGCGATTATTTCAACGCCGAAGGATATATAGAGGTGGAGACTCCTATTCTGCAATCAATCCCCGGTGGTGCCTCGGCCCGCCCGTTTACAACGCATCACAATGCGTTGGACATGCCGCTTTACCTCCGCGTGGCCGACGAGTTGTACCTCAAAAGACTTATTGTAGGTGGTTTTGAAGGCGTGTACGAATTCTCCAAAAACTTTCGCAACGAAGGAATGGACCGCACACACAACCCTGAATTTACCGCCATGGAAATATATGTAGCCTACAAAGACTACAACTGGATGATGACTTTCACCGAAAACATGATTGCAAAAATCTGTCGCGACGTGAACGGAACCGATGAAATTACCATTGGTGACAGAACCATCAGCTTCAAAACGCCTTTTAAACGGATTACCATGATTGATGCCATCAAAAAATACACCGGCATCGACATCAATGGCATGGACGAAGTGCAACTGCGCGAAGTGTGTAAAACCTTGCACATCGAGGCCGACGAAACCATGGGAAAAGGCAAAATGATTGACGAAATCTTCGGCGAAAAGTGCGAAGGAAACTACATACAACCCACTTTCATAACCGATTATCCCCGCGAAATGTCGCCGCTTTGCAAGCGTCATCGCGATAATCCGGAACTGACCGAACGTTTCGAATTGATGGTAAACGGGAAAGAGCTGGCCAATGCTTATTCGGAATTGAACGACCCGATTGACCAACTCGGACGCTTTCAGGAGCAACTGAAACTAAGCGAAAAGGGCGACGACGAAGCTATGTTTATCGATATGGATTTTGTACGTTCGCTGGAATACGGTATGCCTCCAACTTCCGGGATGGGAATTGGTATGGACCGCCTGGTAATGCTTATGACCGGTCAGGTAGCCATTCAGGAAGTACTTTTCTTCCCACAAATGAAAGCTGAAAAAGTGATTAAGAAAGACGGATCGGAGAAATTTATAGCCTTGGGAATCCCCGAAGCATGGGTGGAAGTGGTTCAGAAAGCCGGTATCACCATGGTGGCAGATCTGAAAGGGTTGAACCCGAACAAATTCCATCAGGATATTTGCGGATTGAATAAAAAGAACAAACTGGAGCTGACAAATCCTTCGAAAGAAGATGTGGCTGCCTGGATTGAAAAAGTAAACATGTAAACAAGGAGCCAAGGAAACAATGAACAGAAAATAGAGGTATTGCCTCGTTTACTCGTCTCCTTGTTTACTAGTTCACTAAAAAAAATGATTAACGAGAAAAGTAAAATAGCAGTTTTGGGCGGAGGCAGCTGGGCAACAGCCATTGCAAAGATTTTGCTCACCAATGCCGATACAATCAACTGGTACATGCGTCGCCAGGATCAGATTGATGAATTTATACGCCAAAGCAAAAATCCATCTTATCTTACGGGCGTTACTTTCGACACCGACCGCATTCATTTTACAAGCGATATCAACAAGGTAGTCCGCACTTCGGACATTCTTGTATTTGCCATGCCATCGCCTTTCATCAAACAGCATTTAAAAAAACTGAAACGTAAACTGGACAACAAAATACTCATTTCGGCCATCAAAGGTATTGTTCCGGATGAGAATATGATTGTTACCGATTATTTTGAAGAATTTTATAACGTTCCAAAAGATAATGTTGCCGTTCTGGCTGGTCCTTGCCATGCTGAAGAAGTGGCTCTGGAAAGACTTTCCTATCTGACCATTGCCTGCAGTTCCAGAGAACGGGCACGGCTGTTAGCTCAACGTTTCACGACCAATTTCATTCATACCACTACCAGCGATGACGTTGATGGAATTGAATATTCATCCGTCATGAAGAATATCTATTCCATTGCTGCCGGTATTTGTCATGGATTGAAATACGGCGACAACTTTCAGGCGGTGCTGATTTCAAATGCTATTCAGGAAATAAACCGGTTTTGCAATGCGGTCAATCCAATGCACCGTGACATTAATGAACCGGCGTATTTGGGTGATTTATTAGTTACAGCTTATTCAAAGTTCAGCAGAAACAGACTTTTTGGAACTATGATTGGGAAAGGATATTCAGTAAAAACGGCTCAGATTGAAATGGAAATGATTGCCGAAGGATATTATGCAACCAAAACAATTCATGAAATAAATGAAAAATATCAAATCAATATGCCCATCGTTGATTCGATATTCGAAATACTTTATAACCGTTGCTCTCCGACAATGGAAATACGCAAATTATCGGATAAATTAATGTAGTAACTTATCAAACTATTATAAAAATGGAAAATATTAAATTATCTATCGACAAAGCATTCGGATTTGTTTCCGAACAAGCTGTGGCCGGTTACAAACCTAAAGTTGCAGAAGCAAATGCAGCATTGCACAATGGTACCGGCAAAGGAAGCGATTTTCTGGGTTGGTTGAACTTACCAACTTCTATCGACGAAGCACATTTAAGTGATGTTGAAAACACGGCTAAAATTCTTCGTGAAAATTGCGAAGTGGTTGTTGTTATTGGTATCGGAGGAAGTTATTTAGGAGCAAAAGCGGTTATCGATGCCCTTTCAAACAGCTTCGACTGGTTGCAAACCGAACGCAAATCGCCTGTGGTGGTTTATGCCGGACAAAATATCGGTGAAGATTATCTTTTCGAATTGCAGGAACTGCTGAAAACCAAAAAATTCGGTATCATCTCAATTTCAAAATCTGGAACAACTACCGAACCTGCGTTGGCTTTCCGTTTGTTGAAAACCCAACTCGAAGAACAACAGGGAAAAGCAGCAGCTCAAAAACTGATTGTTGCCGTAACTGATAAAGCCCGTGGTGCTTTGCGCACGCTGGCTGCACAGGAAGGTTACAAAACATACGTTATTGAAGACAATATCGGCGGCCGTTACTCGGTTCTATCACCCGTTGGTTTGCTTCCGATTGCCGTTGCCGGATTTGATATCCGCCAATTGGTTGCAGGTGCGGTTACAATGGAAACAAAATGCGGGTTGGAAACTTTATTCGAAGAAAATCCGGCTGCTCAATATGCTTCGGTTCGTAACGAACTTTACAAAAACGGTAAGAAAATCGAAATTCTGGTAAATTTTCATCCAAAAATGCATTTTGTGGCAGAATGGTGGAAACAACTTTACGGCGAAAGTGAAGGAAAAGACAATCTGGGTATTTTCCCTGCTTCTGTGGACTTGACAACAGATTTGCACTCAATGGGACAATGGATTCAGGAAGGTGAACGTACAATTTTTGAAACGGTGATTTCTATTAAAGAAAGCAACTTTACCAAGATTTTCCCACACGATGAAAATAATCTTGACGGATTAAATTTCCTTTCCGGAAAACGCGTAGATGAAGTCAATAAAATGGCTGAACTTGGCACTATGATTGCCCACATCGACGGTGGCGTGCCAAATTTGAAAATCGAATTGCCAAAACTGAACGAGTATTATTTGGGCGAATTGCTTTATTTCTTCGAAAAAGCATGTGGAATTAGCGGTTATTTATTGGGAGTAAATCCATTCGATCAACCGGGTGTGGAAGCTTATAAGAAAAACATGTTTGCCCTGTTGGAAAAACCCGGTTTTGAGGCAGAAACTAAAGCAATCAAAGCCAGAATCTAAATTCAAAAATTGTATATATAAAAAAAACATCTGCGAAATTTTGCAGATGTTTTTTTATGAATATATTTGAAATCAGAAGATAATAGGTGCTGGTTTAGCTTTTTTGATTGGTGTTTTCAAAACAAAACTTACGGAATTACTTCCACCCATACTTAGTCCGCCTTCGAAACTCGCATCTGATGTTAGTGTAAAACTGATTTTTGCTTCGGCATTTTCCTTTCTTGCTATATATTTGAATGGAAAATACAGATTCAGA
>CAIYTJ010000286.1 GCA_903929065.1 uncultured Bacteroidales bacterium
AGGTCAATGAAATGATTGAAACCCGAAAACCTGTACAATTTGAAGAGCCATTTAAAGATAAAATTTTCGATCTTACTTTTTATCCGATTATTGAACCTTCAGGTGAAATCAACCAATTTGTTATTATTCACAGGGATGTAACTGCAATTAAAATGGCAGAACAAGTTCTGTTGGAAAGTGAAGAAAAATTCAGAACTTTAGTGTTTGATATGCAGGTTGGTGTACTTTTACAGGGCCCAAAAGCGGAGATTTTATTGAGCAATCCAAAAGCTCTCGAATTGTTGGGACTGACAGAAGACCAGTTACTGGGAAAAACATCCTTTGATCCGGATTGGAATGTGATTCACGAGGATGGAACACCATTTCCGGGTGAAACTCATCCTGTTGCAGTAGCAATAGCTACGGGCAAACCGGTTATGGATGTGGTTATGGGAGTTTACAATCCGTCAATTAATGAAAGACTATGGTTATTGGTTCATGCAGTTCCTCAAATAGGTGATGATGGTAAATTGCAACAGGTGGTATGTACATTTATAGATATATCTGAACTTAAAAAAGCGGAAAATGAAGTAAAAGAAAGTGCGGAAAAATTTCGGAATCTGGTATATGATATGCAAGTTGGAGTACTTCTTAACGGACAAAACTCCGAGATATTGTTAGCTAATCCCAAAGCTCTGGAATTGTTGGGATTAACCGAAGATCAGATTACCGGAAAGACACCTTATGATCCCGACTGGAGACCTATTCATGAGGATGGGACACCATTCCCAGGCGAAACTCATCCGGCTGCTGTGGTCATTGCAACGCATAAAGCTGTAAAGAATGTCGTTATGGGCATTTACCAACCCTTACGTGGGGAACATGCCTGGTTTTTGATTAATGCGCAACCCCAGCTGGATAATGACGGAGAATTAATTCAGGTTGTAACCACTTTTGTAGAAATAACCGAGCTCAGAGAAGCCCAACGTGAATTGAGAGAAAGCGAACTCCGCCTGAAATACCATTTTGAAAATTCACCCCTTGGAGTAGTAGAATGGAACTCTGATTTTGTGGTAACACAGTGGTCGGTTGAGGCTGAACGCATATTCGGCTACACAAAAGAAGAAGCCATTGGTAAACCGATTGGTGATTTGAATCTCATTTACGAAGAAGATTTACCGATAGTAAACCATACTATTCAACGGCTTACGAGCGGTGAGGAAGATACGGTGGTAAGTTCAAACCGTAATGTCACCAAATCCGGTTCAATCATCACCACAGTATGGTACAATTCGGTTTTATTTGACGAAAATCGAAAAATGAATTCAGTAATTTCTCTTGTTCAGGATATTACAATTCAGAAAAAGGCAGAAGAATTATTAATAAACCTGAATGAAGAATTGGATAAAGGTATCAAAGAAAGAACGGCCGAATTAGTTATATCGAACGAGAACATTAAAATTGCCGAAGAAAAATACCGAACCGTAGCTGATTTCACGTATAACATGGAAACATGGATGGACTCAAGTGGAAAATATATATATGTTTCGCCTTCGTCTTATAAAATTACAGGATATACAGCTGATGAGTTTATGGAAGATCCTGCTTTATTTACTAAAATTGCTCATCCTGATGATAGGGAAATGGTTGAGAATCACTTCAAAGAAGATATGACCGGAACGGTATTGAAAGGAGCACTGGAATTTCGAATCATTACCAAATCAGGAGTGGAACGTTGGATCGGGCATAGTTGCCAACCGGTCTATGATACTGAAGGAAAGCTGCTTGGTCAGCGTGGCAGTAACCGTAATATCACGAAACAGAAACATGCCGAACTGGTGTTGATTGAATCTGAAAAAAATCTAAGGTTATTAACCCAGCGAATGGATGAAGTAGCTGAAGAAGAACGGATTCGCATTTCACGAGAAATTCACGATGAAATAGGACACCTGCTTACCGCATTGAAATACGATACGGAAGGATTATTAAGTCATACGAACTTATCCGCCGAGCAGGTTAAAGAAGAATTGACCGGCATGGTTAGCATGATTGAAGCACTTATTGATACTGTTCGAAAAATTGCCACGGAATTGCGTCCGGGAATTCTGGATCATATGGGGTTAATCGCAGCAATTGAATGGAAAATCAAGCAATTCAGGTTGAAAAACAAAATTTGCTGTGAATATGAGATTGAAGAAATGGATATGAAATTCACAAAGAATGAAACAACCTTCATTTATCGTATTTTACAGGAAATATTTACCAATGTAACGCGACATGCTAAGGCAACCAACATGTGGGTTGCAATAAGCTACAAAGATGGTAACTTCATTATGAAAGTATCCGATAACGGCGTTGGCTTTGATATTCAGTCAGGACTTCAGAAAGGGTCACTTGGTTTACGGGGAATGATTGAACGTGCCAAGTCTATAGGTGGTGAAATTCTGTTAGAAAGTGAACCGGGAAAGGGAACAACAACAACACTTATACTTAAAAAATAGAAATACCAACTACTCAAATATAAAACGGAATAAATATGGAAACCGAAAGATTACGCATTCTTGTAGCCGATGATCATAGTGTTATGCGAAACGGCATTATAAAGTCGATTATGGAAACCTTCCCAAATGCTGAATTTGGTGAAGCAGCTAATGCTTCAGAAATTATGCATCAAATAAATACATCCAAATGGAATCTGGCGATTCTTGATATCAGCATGCCCGGCAGAAACGGCATGGAAGTATTGAAAGATATAAAAGAAAGTAATTCCGAGACTAAAGTAATTATGTTCAGCATGTACCCCGAAGACCAGTTTGCCATAAGGGCTTTAAAAGCAGGTGCATCGGCTTACCTGAATAAAGATGTTACAGCAAAAGAACTTGGAATGGCTATTCAAAAAATAATAAACGGCGGAACTTATATCACTGCTTCTGTGGCAGAATTAATGACCATTGAGCTGCGTTATGACCATGATAAACCGATTCATGAAATTCTGTCGGATCGTGAACACCAGGTATTTTTGCTTATTGCCAGTGGGAAAAGCGTGTCGGTAATTGGCGAGGAACTTTCATTGAGTGTCAAAACCATTAGCGTTTACCGTTCCAATATTCTAGCCAAAATGAATCTGAAAAATAATTCGGAAATAACCCATTATGCTTTCAAGAATAATCTGGTGGAATAATTGTCCCGATTGATTATCGTAAAATTTGAAAGGTGAAGTTTTTTAAAAGCTTCACCTTTTTTATTGCTTACAAAACAATTCGCAATGCTCAACCCGCTACGGGGTTGAGATTCGTGGTTATTCTACAACCCCCAGTATCGCTACGCTCACTGGGGGTTATGCAAAGTTAACTCCTAACGGAGTTTTTCATCATACCCTTTTTACCTACTTAGTTTTTACTATGCAAAATATTCAATACATTGAATGCTACACGCATAGGACAAACTCCTAAATGCTGAAGTATAAATCTCTCATATCATTATTAGCTTTCAGCCTATTTTTTGAAATTATATTGAACTTTATTTTTGTACCGTTCATAAACCGGATACTAGAATATTCATGTATAAATTTAAAAATGCAATTTTATGAAGAGGCAAAATTTTACAACTTTGATTTCCATGACAATTATTGTCATGATGTCAGTGAGCTTATTTGCCCAAAATTCAATAAGCTCTACTTTCAAAAGAAACGATTTAAAGAAACAGAAAAACCTGAATTGGGCTTCAGCTCCTTCTATTTACCCCGTTGCAGCTAATATTGCTACTCAGGTACCGATTGATCCAACCATTGTTCCCCAGTTTGTTGATCCGCTCCCACATTTTGCAGCCGGATTACGGGTAAATGCCAAAGCCGGAGGAAATCTTATTGTCAAAGCCGTTCCACACCAGCAAATTGCTCTTTCGACCGGAACAGTATTGAGTACAGGCACCATCGGTTCTGCCAATCCATCAGTCGGGTTAGGTAATTACTGGACATACACTATTTCAAAAGATAATGGTACAACCTGGACGCCACCGTTATGGCCGGCATTTACTATTGAAGCTCAACGGGGAAATCCACTGACTGTGAAATACCAAAACGGACTTTTCGGACAAACCTATGCCAGCGTCAATTTGACGGTGGAACAAATGATTCACTGGGCCATGCCGGTAATGACGCCTGATCCATATTCAGGCCCGGTACCGATTGTAACTCACCTTCACGGTGGTGAAGTTCCGTCTATGTCAGATGGCGGGCCATATGCATGGTTTACGCCGGGTTATGCCATTAAAGGTGCAGCCTGGGGAATTGACGGAACCGATTCTATTTATCATTATGGAAATACACAGGAACCTGCCACGTTATGGATTCATGATCATGCCATGGGTGCCACCCGTTTGAATGTTTATGCTGGACTTGCAGCGTACTACTTTCTTCGTGGTACAGATGAAGAAGCTGATAAACTCCCCGGATGGTCGGGCGATGATTTGGTAAAAGAAGTAGCACCGGCAGGGAAAACCGGTACTTTTAATTCGGTTCCTTATTTGCCGGAAATTGAAATTGCCATTCAGGACAGAATGTTTGATACACAAGGTGGCTTATATTGGCCAATTAATCCAACCAATCCGGAATTTCCAGAGTGGACACCGGAGTTTTTTGGAAATATAATGATGGTAAATGGTAAATCGTGGCCATTTTTAAGTGTTGCACCACGCAAATACAGATTCAGAGTGTTGGATGGTTGTAATGCACGATTTTTGAATTTATGGCTGAAAGATACCGTGAATAATGTATTGGGGCCTAAAATTCAGATTGTTGGCACTGATGGTGGATTACTTGATTCACCGGTTACACTCGATGCTTCTATCATGAAAGCAAGTCCGCTGCCTTCAGGCTTTTCTCCTACCGGCTTATTTATGGCACCGGGCGAACGGTTTGATATTATTATCGATTTTACAGGAATGCAGGGAAAGTCATTTACGTTATTGAATGATGCGGTATTTCCATATCCTTCAGGCGATGTGCCAAATCCGGGTTTGGACGGGCGGATTATGCAATTTGTAGTTAACGGACAATTGGTTTCGGCAACTAATCATGCCAATGTTGGTGAAGATAAAAGTGAAGTTCCAACCGATCTTAGAAATAATGACATTGTAAAACTCACCAATTTCTCTGGAGGTGTGAATGTTACACCGGCTAAAAAACGTCAACTAACACTGAATGAAAGTGAAGGGTCGGGCGGTCCGCTCGAAATATTGGTAAATAATTCACACTACGACAATAATGGTATGGTGTCGTTACCCGGTTCATTCGGAGATGTAACCGAACATCCTACTGAAGGAACTTCAGAACTCGTTCAAATCATCAATACCACCATGGATGCACATCCAATGCATTTTCACCTGGTTGAGTTTCAACTTGTAAGTCGTCAGGCTTATGATGCTATGGCCTATGAAATGGCTTATGGTGCTGCTTTTGCAGGAGGTGCCTATAAACCGGCAGCAGGTCCGCCATCTAACTATAATGTATTGAATTCAGATGGTGCATTGGGAGGAAATCCTTCTATTTCTTCATTTCTAACCGGCTCTCCAAGACCGCCTCTACCGGAAGAAAAAGGTTGGAAAGACACTTATAAAGCTTATCCTGGAGAAGTAACGACATTCATAATCCGATATGCACCGACTGATGCTGCCATTGATGCTTCTGATTCACAACTCATGTTTGGTTTTGATCCGAGCAAAGGTCCGGGGTATGTTTGGCATTGCCACATTATCGACCATGAAGATAATGAAATGATGCGTCCGTATTATGTAGAACCATCGCCGCTACGCTCTCAGCAGGTTTGTCTGAATTCGACCGAAAATACGTATCAGGCTCCAACAGGAATGACCAATTATTTATGGAATATACCTGCAGGAGGAACACTTCTTTCAGGAGGCGGTGTGAATGATAATTCAGCGAAAATCAAATGGACAACTGCCGGACAAAAGCTGGTTACAGTGAATTATACAAGTGGAACTACAAAACTTTCAGTACCATCGGTATTTGGAGTAAACGTAAATAATATTCCGGGGACACCAACTGTAACCAATGTGAGCGGCGTTTTAACAAGTAATGCAACAAATGGAAACCAATGGTTTTACTCTGCCACACAAGCTGGTTTAGGCGCTGCAATTAATGCTGCTACAAATAAAACTTATATACCACTTCAAAACGGCTGGTACTGGACAATGGTTACACTAACAGGATGTAATTCCAATGTGTCTAATAAAGTGAACTTCGTAAATACCGGATTGGCAATAACCGAAGCTGGTTATGATTTAAATGTTTATCCATCATTAAGCGATGGTCACTTCACAGCCTCCATTTCAATTCCGGGTCAGGAAACATTCAGCATTGTAGTTTTTAATGCCCTTGGACAAAGGATTTATGAGCAAAATAAGATAAATGTAAACGTAGAATTAAAACAGGAAATCGATTTAGGGAACGTACCGGGTGGAATATATTCTGTACTCTTTTCTACTAATACAAAGCAAGTTTTAAAGAAAATTTTCATAAGCAAATAGTAACCTTAACTTGATGCAAGCCGGTGAACCAGGTGGTCATTGACCTGAGGTTCACCGGTTCTTTTATGGAGAAATATTTCACTATAGGACAAATTCCTATCTGTTTAGGTAAATTAATCTCATGCAATTATTGGTTTTAAGCCTATTTTTTCATTTTGAATGACTGTGTAATTTTGTAAAGTCTAAATTGTGAAGAAATATCAAAACAGAACCCATGGCTATGAACTCATTTACGAGTAATATTAAACATTCAATGAACTCGTTGATAAGATTTATACATGACGGTTCAATAATTGAGAATGAGAGCCAGATTGAGATAAATGAAAACCATGATTCTATAAAGGAAAGTTCTCCTGAAAAAGTTCAAAATAAGGACAGAGTCAATGGTTTAACCGGTAAACATCAGGATTCATGCTGTGGTCATTTTTTCTAAAGCACTGTAATCGCTACAATTAAATAATATGAAAAGATACCGATTTGAAAAGATGAATTTTGATGATATGAAAATTGAAAATATACATAGCCTGGTTAAATCCACCATTGATTTGATTGCTAAATCCACTCGTGTTTTTGGCGAAATGGGCAAATCTGTTGTTTCAATGATGATTAGAGATCATGAAAAATTCATCTCAGAGGTAAACTATCAAAGTAAAAACATTTACTCTGAAGAAATGATTATTGAGGATATGAACTGGGATAAACGATTGAAAGAGGTTAAACAAGTTATTGAATCAGCCATAAAAAGTGATGATGAAAAAATAAAAATTGCAGCACATAATCTTGACTTTTTTCTGACTAAGTATTCATCTCTAAACTGTTCAATTCTATATCCACATAAATATCTCCGGGTTGAAATGTTTTATAAGTATCAACAAGATTCTGAGCTGAAAAAATCAGCAAAAATAATAGGGGTAGATAAACTATTTATTGAACTTGAATTTATA
>CAIYTJ010000287.1 GCA_903929065.1 uncultured Bacteroidales bacterium
CTGCATTTTAATTGAATAAAAATTAAAAAAATGATTTTCAATTCTAACAATATTCATGACAAAATGTTATCTTTGTAATCAATATTAACCTCAAATTCCAATCCGATATGTATAAAATATTGTCAGTTAATCCGGGCTCAACTTCCACGAAATTTGCTGTTTATGAGGATGAAACATTAGTTTGTTTACATACAATTCGCCATTCGGCTGAGGATTTAAAGCCATTCAAAAGTTTATTCGATCAATTTGAATTCCGGAAAAATTTGATGTTGGATTACCTGAAAAATGATGGAATTGACTTGTCGGATTTATCGGCTGTGGTTGGTCGTGGTGGAATGGTTCATCCGCTGGAATCTGGAGTTTATGCGGTGAATGACAGGATGATTGCTGATTTGAAATCGCACCATACGGCTGAACATGCAAGTAATCTCGGTGGTGTAATTGCCCGAGAAATTGCCCAAAGTATTCCGAACTGTTTAGCTTTTATTGCCGATCCGATTGTTGTCGATGAATATCAGGATGTTGCAAGAATAAGCGGTTTACCTCAAATTCCTAGAAAATCACAGTTTCATGCGTTGAATCATAAAGCAATAGCCAGGAAATATGCTGCTGCCAACGGAACAACTTACGAAAAACTAAGATTGGTCATCGCTCATTTAGGCGGTGGAATTTCTGTTGCTGCGCATCGTTTTGGTAAAGTAATTGATTCCAATCAGGGTTTGGATGGTTACGGTCCATTTTCTCCGGAACGCGCCGGGACGCTGGATGCCGGACAATTGGTTGATTTGTGTTTTAACGGTAAGCATTCCCACGAAGAAATAAAGAAAATGTTGGTCGGAAATGGCGGTTTAATGGCTCATCTCGGTATTAATGAGGAACTTGTTGCAGAGAAAAAAGCAGTCATGGGTGATGAACATGCCACATTGGTACTCGAAGCAATGGCTTATAATGTAGCTAAAGAAATAGGAGCAATGCTGGCAGTATTGCATGGCGAAGCAGATGCAGTTATTCTTACCGGCGGAATTGCTTACAGTTTATATATTGTGGAATATATTAAAAAAATGATTTCACCTATGGTAAAAGTGGCGGTTTATCCCGGCGAAGATGAAATGGAAGCATTGGCAATGAGCGGATTGCGCGTTTTGCGTGGCGAAAGGAGTAAAGAATATTGAATGTTTAATAATTAGCTTTTTGATTCTACTAATTCCACAGCCGGTTTTTTGCCAACAATTTTTTCTTCCCAAAAAACCCACATGAGGAATATAATTCCGTAAAACGAATATTTAAAAGCATATAAGTGGAGAAAATGAAACCAGTGCGGGTGATTTTCTATACAAGCTACAATAAATGCAATCCGGAAAATATTAAAAGAATAAACAACAAATAAAGTCAAAGGTACATACCACAGTTTTTTTGTCCACGAGCCACGGGAGAAAGCCATGATACAGAAGCATATATACATTTGTTTTAATCCGGTACAAGCCCAAATTATCTGAACTGAATTTCCATTTGAATAGTGAAAAATATTCTGTGGATTCAAACTGACTGCAGAATTCAGATAGTGTAAAATAGAATAACAAACACTTGAAACATGATGTGCCATCCAAATAAATGGTGCAGAAATATTCATTTCCCAGAATGTTACCATTGAATCAACATCTTTCGCTTCATCACCTATGACATCGTATTTCCAGAAAAAATTTGAAATCATTAAAACTACTGCAAATAAAATCACACCTCTGTATGGCTCAAGTTTTTTTGGCAATTTGATTTGTGGAATTTTCATAAAGTTCGTTTAAAATTTATTGGAAACACGGGCAAATGGTACTTCTTCAATGGAACAGAAATCTTTTTTCTGGTATTTAAAATAGCCTGTAATGGCAATCATGGCAGCATTATCCGTAGTGAAAGCAAAAGGTGGAATGTAAACTTCCCAACCGTATTTTTCTCCATGATCCTTAAATGCCTGTCGGAGAGCCGAATTGGCTGAAACGCCGCCGGCTACGGCAACTTGCTTAATATTTAAATCAGAGGCAGCTTTCCGTAATTTATTCATCAAAATCTCAACTACTGTAGCTTGGATTGAGGCACAAAGATTATTAAGATTTTCTTCCACAAAATTAGGGTTTTCCTTAATTTTGTCCCTCAATAAATATAAAAAAGAAGTTTTCAAACCGCTGAAACTGTAATTATAATCCGGAATTTGGGGTTTGTTGAACGTAAATGCTTTCGGATTTCCTTCTTTTGCTAACCGATCGATATGAGGACCACCTGGATATGGAAGTCCCATCACTTTAGCACATTTGTCAAAAGCTTCGCCTGCTGCGTCATCGATTGTTTGCCCGATAACTTCCATATCGTCAGTCGCTTTCACCAGAACAATCTGCGAATTTCCTCCGGAAACCAGCAAACATAAAAATGGAAATTTTGGTTGACGTTCATCCTGTTTTCCTTCGCTTATAAAATGAGCCAAAACGTGAGCCTGAAGATGATTTACATCAACCAAAGGAATGTTCAGTGCCTGCGAAAGACCTTTGGCAAAAGAAGTTCCAACCAGCAACGAGCCTAATAAACCCGGCCCGCGGGTAAATGCCACGGCGCTTAATTCGGATTTATCGACCGAAGCACGTTTTAATGCCTCATGAACCACCGGAATGATATTCAACTGGTGCGCACGCGAAGCAAGTTCAGGCACAACACCTCCAAAACTGGTATGAACCGCTTGACTTGCAATTACATTTGAAAGCATGACGCCATCTCTTATCACCGATGCAGAAGTATCATCACAGGACGATTCAATACCTAATATTATAGTAGAATTCATTGTTTTATTTAAAAAGTCGAAGTTCAACATTCAATTGGTGTTTAATATTAAACTTCGGAAATTATTGGCATAACAATTGCAATTTATAATTTTTAAAAATTTAATTGCTTTGTTATAAGCGTTTCCTTGCGAAAATCACGAATTATTATTTACTTTTGCGAAACAAAGTTCAAAGGTATAAAAAAA
>CAIYTJ010000288.1 GCA_903929065.1 uncultured Bacteroidales bacterium
AATATCTGTGCCTGCTTCCAGCAAATGTGTGGCAAAACTATGTCGCAACGTATGAACTGTTACACGTTTTTTAATACCCGACTTGTCTACTGCAATTTTAAGATTAGCTTGAATACTACTGGTGGAGTACTTTTCGCCTTTAATCCCTTCGAATAACCACACCTTGGGCTTATATTCTTTCACATATTTCCGCAAAATATCAAGTGTTTTTTCTCCTAAAAGGGTATATCTGTCTTTCTTCCCTTTGGCTTGCTCTACCCGTATTTGCATACGTTGACTGTCTATATCTTTAATCCTTAAATTTATTAATTCACCAATCCGAAGCCCTGCAGAATAGATGGTTATAAGTATAGCTTTATGTTTAAGGTTCTCTGTATTATCCAATATTTTCACCACCTCCTCTTCACTTAATACCTCTGGCAACATTTTTTCTTTGCGTGGACGGTCAATCGTATATATCTTTCGCTGTCCACCTCTTACCCGTTCGTAATAAAACTTGATTGAATTAATGGATTGATTCTGATACGAACCGGATATATTCCGCTCGTTCACCAAATAGCGCAGAAAATCAACAATCATCGCATCCGTAATATCGTCTATCTCCGTTTCACGATAATAATTGATAAACTCCTCAAACATATTAGAATAAGTATCCAGCGTATTTTTGCTGTATCGCAACTCCCGTAGCTTGGCAATATATTCCGCCGGACATTCGCGAAAGTTTTCCATACCCTGCCACGAGGTACGTGGTTTTACCTTCGATTTCAGTTCCTCTTTATAAATAAAATCGAGCGAATATCGCACTGCAATCTGCTTCAATTCCCCGATATACTTATCCGTAGCCGGTACTGTCCAGTAATTACCCCCGGCATGCCAGCCAAAATAAGGAATGTTTTTAATTTCCCGGATAATAGCATTGGAGTATGAAAAAAACACTTTCAACGTCCTGAAATTATTCACCACCAACAATTCATTTTTAGTAAAAGTATGCTCCGGCTCGTTTGGTTGTTTCTCCACCGTAGAATGATATTCTGTTATTTCAGGTTTTCGCTGACTGAAATACCCTTTAATCTTTTCAGCATTATCACGGTAATTAGGTAAGGTCCAGCAAAAATGCACCATATCCCACTTTGCATACCTGATCGAACGGATATATTGAATGTCCGCTTCGTTTTTCGGAATTTTGATAAAAATGTTTTTTTCGGTTATGTCAATTGAAATTACATTCCGTTTTTGTAGGGATAGGTCGCGGCCTGTCCCTATTTGTGTTGACAAGTCGTGACTTGTCCTTTTTTTTGACAAGTCGCCACCTGTCATTTCGGGCATTTGTGTGTTTTCAATCAATTGTGGTTTGTCGGGTAGTAACAGGTCGCCACCAGTCCTTTCATTAGGTATGGCTTCGTATTCAATTTCCGGAAACAATTCTTTCAACTGTCGGAAAACATCAAATGTATACGGCATATGCCACGCACCCATGGTTTTACTCCAACGTGCATCCGTAATTTGTCGCAATTTCGAAACCAATTCCGAATTAAATGGAAAATCAACACGAATCCGTGTCTCATTCCGGTGTGTGATTTTTGATGCTTTCATAGCGGTATACATTTTCGCCTTCAAAGATAAAAACTATTTTTTAATTAACCTATGTTTTGTGTAGAAAATTTAATTTCAAAACCTGAAATCGGATTTTGTACATCAACAACCGATAGTTTGCAAATCGAAACATGCATTTTGTCGGTTTACAACGGGTAGTTTTCACTGTGAAAATATGCTTTTGTTTGTACATTTTTAGATGTTGCACATGTGCACATCTGTTTTTGTTTGCCAACAATGACCAGTTTGCACAGTGCAATATTCATTTTTGCGTTAAAT
>CAIYTJ010000289.1 GCA_903929065.1 uncultured Bacteroidales bacterium
CTTCACATAATATCTATCCTCCTCTTTAATAAAAACAAACTCTTCTCCTCTGTCACTTGTAAATCCAACTATGTTCGTAGGAGAATCTTCTATTCGTTTAACGATATCATCAAAATCATCAAACTCCCCTTCATGATCCTTAAGGAACTCATTCAAATCGATTTTATTTGAAATAATTGAAGTAATGCCTACATCAAATGTACGCATTAAATCCTCCGCATATTCCTTGAAATGCTGTCCTTCAATTTTTAGGGTTAATGCTTGGAGTATTGCTCCTGGCTCTATGATTCGCAAAGTATTTTCAAACCAATCGTACGCGGTTTTTACCATCTGTAAATGAATATTATCTCTTTTTGATAAAAGTTCCAAAATTGGTTTGTTTGGTTTAATAAAATCTTCTATCAAAACTTGTTTTAGAATTTGGCTTTTTTCGTCTTTTTCAAAATCATTATGAAATATAACACTAGTTTTTTTATCAGCACTAGTTCTTCTTTCATAAAGTAACTGATCATCCGCTTTTCCAAGTCCCGATATATAAAGTTTCTCGCTGGAAATAATACTTCGATCTATCTCTATTGCATAATAAAATGGTATTTCGTCTTGTATAAATTCTATAGCTAGCATCTGCTTTTCTTCTCTATTATTTCTGAATTTAAATTGATTCTTCCGTATTGAGGCTATAGATATTTCATCCCTTATAAAATTATCCAATAGGGATAACGCCTTCACCATGTTAGATTTTCCAGCAGCATTCGCACCGTATATTGAGGTCATTTTGAGTAGCTCCAACCCATTAACACTATACTTATGATGTGCTAATGTTTTCAAACGGGCATTCGGAAGCATATTAAATTCTCTCCTCTCTCCAAATGAAAAAACGTTATCAACTACAAATCGAATCAACATGACGTGAAAATTTCACGCAAGCTAATAAATAACTGCAAATAAACAACAACATTATTCGTTAAGATTTGAAACAATGACGAAAGTTAGCTTCTCTCGCCGGATTAATCATAGATTATACACAACAATATCTATGTACTTGCCAAGTTGACTTCCTATCCCAGCCCCCCTGCTGGTCGTAGTTTGCACACAACTAAAATAATGAATGTTGGGCGCTAGTCTCCAGCCTGTGCCCCCGCGGCAACCAATCTCCGGATTGGCGTAACTAAATACCCTTATAACCCTGGCGTGAGGTTTATCAATGCCCAATGTGTAGCGAACTCGTGCCTAAACAATTTAAACCAGTTTACACCCGAAGCGTATATATATGTTTCCCCACCCATATCTCCCCCAGCCCACGCACCAATCACTCCCGATTCCCCCACTAATTACACTAAAATATATACCCCGCTCATCCCCAACCCCTTAACCCCCAAAATAAATCTATCACAGTACAGCTAGCTGTATATCACAGTACGAAAAACGAACCGTCATAAAAAGTTCTTTTTGCAAATCCAATTACCCTTCCGACCTTTATACACTGAAAACCCAATTGCTAACTTAGCGATTTTGTAACCCTGAAAGGGTGGCATATAACAGCGGGGGGTGAAGCCCCTCGTTACAATGATATAGTTACACAAGCCCTGAAGGGGCGGAATACAGTCTGGCTACCCCCTAAGTTTAATGACATTGCACTAAAACCCACTATAACTAGCAGTATAATTTTCATAGCCCGTATGAGTTTACCGAAGTAGCCCGTGGAGCTTGCCGAAGTATTTTTCTATAATTTAATAACCATTTAATGAATGGAGGCCCTGAATTTTTCGAGAATGAAAAATAAACAGCTGTAAATCAACAAATTAGAAAATAAAAACCCGGAAAACAGCCCTGTTTTTCCGGGAAATTTCAGTCTGGCGCGAGTTTGGGGCGTGGATTTGTGTATCGCCAACTCGTGTCTCAGCAAATTCACCTGTTTATTGAAAATCCCGATTCCTCTGTGCAACTGGTGTTTCCACGAAAAATATATATGTCTAAATTTTAGGATTTTCCAACTATTGGTTATATCTTTGTTCCAAATTTTATGGTCAATTGTAATTTATTAAACTATGAAACAATCATTATTTTATCCAGAGTATTTTGAAGAGCTTTTTATCTGCTCAGGCACCAGGCATCCACATTCCCTACTATTTATTCAATTCAAAATCGAATATTCAAACATTCTCGATAATTTCGGCAATTGAAAATCTCATATTTTTATTACAGCTATGCATCTGAATGTATTGCTACATTTTCACAATACCACATTTTCACATTATTTAGCGGCATATAATGAGATAAGATGAGATAATCGGAAATTATTCTATATCAGCCACCAGCAACGGTTTCAGCGCATACCATTATCCCATTGCTTTTTTTTGAGACAATGGGATAACCAAACAAAAAAACATTTTCGGGAGGCCGCTTTTTTCAAGGTTGAAGTAAAGCGCAACAAGCCAATTACCGGAGCGAGGTTCCCAAATTACCAATACCAAACTCCCCATCTCATAAAAATGAGATAAGATGAGATAATCGTAAATTAATTTATATCAGCCACCAGCGAGGCTTTCAGCGTTTACCATTA
>CAIYTJ010000290.1 GCA_903929065.1 uncultured Bacteroidales bacterium
AGCAAAGAACGTATCCAGGAATATCGTGGCGATGTTATCAAAATTGTTGGACATGAAAGCAAAAAACGCTTCACCGTTCGCAAAATGTCAGGAAATGTTGGTGTAGAACGTATTTTCCCATTGGATTCACCGTTTATCGAAAGCATTACCGTTAACAAACGCGGTAAAGTTCGTCGTGCTAAATTGTATTATTTACGTGCACTTACCGGTAAAAAAGCCCGTATCAAAGAAAGAAGAGTATAAAAACTTAGCTTTTAAAGAAATAAAAAAGAGAAATCCATTCAGGGTTTCTCTTTTTTGTTTTTGGGGCAATTATCCTTTAATCCGTAAACTTAGGGTTAAACAGCAGAAAGCCGATATTAATCCCAAAATTCCATTTGCTTGCACCTGAACTGAAATAATTGGCAAACATTCCGGCTGATGCAATCTTGAAATTAAATACCAGTGTAGTTTCCGCCATAAATTGCGATGACATTAACGGTGCTGAAAAATTGGCTGTATTATCCGCAGTGCGGTTAATGGTCTGATACGGAACAAACCAATAGGCCTCGCCCCGCAAATGAAGTTCTTTTGTCAGATGGTAAATAGGTTTAATGCCGACAGCAGCAAACTGATTGGCAGCGAAAGCTTCGTTGAAAACCGTTCGGGTGTAGGGTGTTGGGTGGAATGAAGGTGCCTGAATGATACTTGCCGTATAATTTTGAAGTAATTTCCGATTGGAGGTGGCCACTTCACCATACAAACCGAGCGTCACTTTGGATGATACCGGAATATACTGATCAATTTTTGCCCGCCACTGAAACCACCAATCATTTATATCAGGAACAAGTATTGATGAGTTTGTGCCCGACTGAAAAGATTCTTCGCCACCAATCATCTGGAGTGAAGTTGAATGATTGTATCCTGAAGTAGGATACATAACGTCATTTAAGGTATAACTTTCGAGCCGGACAAATGCGCTTCCGAGTGAGAACGTACTTTTATCATTTACTGTTGCTGAGGTTGCTATAGACCTGTTCTGAAGATATTTATCGGTCAAAGCTCCGTAACCGATACCAAATTCAAGCCGGCTTTTCATTGTTACCGGAAAACCAATACTAAGTTTTGAATAAAGCTCATTTTGGGTAAAATTGGCCGTTCGGGTATCGGCATAAAAAATCTGATCGCCTTCAAAATAATCGAACATGTGGAAAACAACCCCCAATTTCATATACCAGCTTTTCTGAGAGGGTATTTCAATGCGCGTTCCCAATCCCAATCCATTGTACACTTTACCAAACTGAGCATCGATATAAGCCGATTGAGCAAATTCTGTCAGGTTTTGATAGGTCAACCCGAAATAGGCCTGATTGGAAGTGGAAGAAGAAACATTTCCACCGAGCGAAACTTTCAGGTGATCCTGAATTTTTACTTTCAGGTTTAAATCAAAATTACCGGTAGAAGAATTATAAACCGCATGCGGAATAACTTCCATAATTTTATCATCGGAAATCAGTTTAAAATAAGCTTCCTTTAAATCTTTCAGTGTAAAAACATCGTTTTTGTAGTGAAATACCTGTTCGATGTATTTTTTCTGCAAGCTATCCACGCCTTCCACAATCACTCGTTGGAATTTAAGTTCAGGCAGTTTATCTTTAAATGCTGTTCTTCGATCGGCAATTTCCTGTATTGAAACACGGCGTTTGACCCGTTCTTTAATTTCAGCCATGTGTTTCATAGTAGAATCGTAGCCCATCTGAACCAACTCATCCACTTTCGAAAAATCAAAAAGCCGTATATTGTTTGTGCGAAATTTAAGGATTAATCCATCCTTTTCTGGAATATTATAATCGGTCTTGGTCATTATCATGTTTTCAATCTGCATGACAATGTCCCGTTCATCAGGTTTGCGCGGGTTATTGGCAACCACGCTGCCAATCATAAACTCCGGTTTAAAATCCTTCCGCATCACATCCACCGGAAAATTATTGAAAATTCCACCATCAAAAAGCAATCGATTATCAATCATAATGGGTTTAAACATAAACGGATAAGTCATCGATGCGCGAATGGCATCACCCAACACTCCGTAACGGAACACCACCGACTCTTTATTATAAATGTCGGAAGCGACACACCGGAATGGTATGAAAAGCTTGTCGAAATCGCCGCCGGCAACGGCATTAGCCTGAGAAGTGAGTGGCAAAAAGGCATAATTCATTTGCCTGGGCGAAATAAAATTGGTTGGAAGGACGGCCGATTTCAGGCTGATAGAGTCAAGCTTGTTAATACTGAACGGAATCTCGACAAAACTCGGCTTCGGGTCGGCATTGCGGTAATAATATTTATAATTCGATTCCACTTCGCCGGTTGTCCAGCGTTTAAAATCTTTTGACTTTACAATCCGGATTATTTCGTCGGGCGAATAACCCATGGCATACATACCGCCCACAACGGCGCCCATGGAAGTGCCTGTTATAAAATCAATGGGAATATTGTTTTCTTCCATTGCTTTTATAATACCAATATGGGCAATTCCTTTGGCACCGCCGCCGCTTAGCACCAGTCCTACTTTTTGAGCTGGCAGCGAACAATATCCAATTATGAAAATTGCTGAAATTAAAAATCTCTTTTTCATAAGAG
>CAIYTJ010000291.1 GCA_903929065.1 uncultured Bacteroidales bacterium
CAACCAGCCCAAGTTCCTTGAGCATAAATACAAACTTGCGAAATATATTACGGAAAGCCTCTGAATACTCCCGACGAAACGAGCAAATGGTACGTGCCGAAGGTGTTTGCTCACACAGCAACCAACGAACTTCCAGATTCAATGCAGCTTCACGTTCCAGCTTGCGTGACGACCGAATTCCATACCGATAGCCATAGAAATAAAGCTTCATGAGCACTGCCGGATGATAGGGTGGTCGCCCTTCTTCTTTAAATGTTACGTGTCTGAACCCGAAGCTTGCCAAGTCGATTGAATCTACAAAGAAATCAATTACCCGAACAAAACTATCGGAAGCTACCATTTGCTCCAAACAGAAGATTTGTAACTGATTTCGCTCTTCGCCCTGTATGTGTTGCATAAAACTGTAATTTATTGATTTACACCATAAAGATACATATTTTTCTGCTAATACACAATACTTTAGCTATGTTTTTTTCAATTATTTCTTCTTTTATTCTTATTATCAATTAAAAACATCCGCTGATGTTTTTGCGCAGTCTGACGACCGAGGCTATGGGCATTTGGCGGTTTGCGGGAGCGTTCGCTGTCGTGAAACGACAAGGTGAATGCGGGAGCAAAACTGCCGGAATGCACGTCAGCCAGCCAATGCCAATAGATACTATGATTAAATCCAAATAATATTGGACATTTTTTTGAAAAACATATTATATTTGCACCGCACAGAAAGAAGACTTCAGTCGATACTTTGTACCGAATGGTCTATCTAGCGAAGCGGGGCTTGACTCCGCTTCTTTTGTTTTCGGTTCTTCGAACCGGCACAGAAAGAAAGAGCTTAGTCTCCTCATTACCCGAAGTCTATCAGTGAGCGTCCCACTTGTATTCAGCATTGTAGGCTTCGTTTTTCTTCCACAATACGAAAATAAGTATCAATAGCTTACGCATTCCTGCAACAACACCTTTTCGTTTGATTGTTGGATTCCGCTCTATAACGCGTTGATACAAAGCTTTGATTTGCTCATTATAACTGGTTGCTGACAAAGCCGGCATAAACAAACATTCCCGGATTCGTGAATTTCCTTTCTTGGAAATACGTGTTTTGCCTTTAAAAAGCCCCGATTGTCGTTCGGCAATATCCATTCCTGCATAACTTACTACTTGGCGGATATTGTTGAACTGAGCAAAACCGTTTGTTTCACACAAAACGGTGACAATAGTAAGCAACCTCAGACCTTTAATAGTTTCTATGTTTTTAACCCGCTGGCTAAATTCCGTATCTTCTTCTGTTATACGAATAATCTCATGTTCAATTACTTGAATGTTCTTCTCAAGAAATTCAATTTGTTGTTCCTTGAGTTTCAGTACTACATCAAGCGTACTGTGAGCGTGCCTTAATCCATGAATCTGACATTTGCAACGTACCAGGTCTTTCTTCAATGATAACCGTTCCCGACACAAATCACGCAGATTCTTCATCTGCGGCATCATAGGTTGCCACCATTCTAACGGACGTTCCAGTCCGTACTGAGCAATCATTTGAGCATCTGCCTTGTCTGTTTTTGTTTTCATGTTCAGACTCTTAGCAAAATGCTTCATCTTGTTGGCCAATACAACCGATACTTTTTGATCGTTTGAATACAGAAAATGAGTCAAATCCTCATGATAAACCCCGGTGGTTTCCATTACAAAAACAGGATTCGATACTTTATGTAATGTCCATTTGAGCAGACTCTCAAACCCCATAAAGTCATTCTGAAAACTGTGAGTTGCTTTTATTACCGCTCTTTCGTCCTTTAATTGCTTAATACACACCTCAAAACTGTCCTTGGAAATGTCTATTCCCACACTCGATTTTAATTCTTTCATATACAAAAAGTTGTTTATGGTCAGAATTATTCCTTTATTACCGCCTACCCTCGTAATTAATATACTGAATACAAACTCTCTTGTTTGTTTCTTAGATACTTATTCAGGCTCGAAAAAGGAAAAACAAAGGGCGCAAAATCTATGGTTCGATATACATTTCTGTTATCAGGCGTGTGTTGCTATTCCCTTTGCTAATTCTTCCCTGTTTGCTTGCAAATATCTCAAATTTTTATCGATTTGAAATATCATGCAAACATACGAGGCGTGTGTTAGCAGCAGTTATTTGTTTTTCATTTTCGATTTGATATAGTCTTCGAGTCCTTTAATTTCGTCTTTTTTATATTCGTGATTTGAACATTCATTTGCTTTCGTTAATGCATTCAGTGCCAAATCATACTTCTCTAATTTAGAATATGAAATTCCCAAACTAAACAACAACATTTTTTTATCTAATTCGTGAATCGAATCTATTTCTAAGCCTTTTTTTTCAATTTCAACAGCTTCGCTATATCTTTCCAAATGATTAAGTACTTTAGCGTAGTTGACATGTACCTTTGAGTATTGTGAATTTATATTCAACACCCTGTCGTAATAATTAATTGCAAGTGTATAATCCTTAAAAATTGCATAATCAGTCCCAATGTTAGTCAAAATGCATGGCGTATTTGGACAAATACTGTCAGCCTTAATCAACAAAGATAATTCTGTTTTAAAATCATTGTTTTTCGCACTTTCAATGCTTTTTTCGTACAATAATTTCGCTTCTTTTTTCGGAATATTGATAATTTCATCCGAGAATGTCGACGAACTTTTGTCTTTCTTCTCTCGACTCAAATTGCAAGATAAAGTAACTATAACTAGTAGTAATAATAATGTGATTTTTTTCATAATTCGTCCTCTAATTGGTCCTTCTTCTTTTTTTCTATAATTGCTGCTAACGACCGAGGCTATGGGCATTTGGCGGTTTGCGGGAGCATTCGCTGTCGTGGAACGACAAAGTGAATGCGGGAGCAAAGACTGCTAAGTGCATGTCAACCA
>CAIYTJ010000292.1 GCA_903929065.1 uncultured Bacteroidales bacterium
ATCTTCCACTGAAAAAGAATCCTTACTTTTGCATTCTAAACAAACGAAAGTTCTATAAATTTTATTTCCGAAAATAACAATTTGTTAATTACTGTCGATCTACACTTATGAACCATGATAATCAACTAAATACAACTCCAAATATCAAAGATTTCAACTTTGCCGTTGACCGTTTTGCCGATATTGAAATTCTTCGCTTTCGCGTTCCTGATTTTGAAAAGCTGAGTTTGAAGCAAAAAGAACTGATTTATTATCTCAATCAGGCGGCTCTTGAAGGATATGATATTCTGTATGACCAGAATAATAAACACAATTTGTGTGTCCGTCGTACGCTGGAAGCTGTCTATGAAAATTATGTAAGTGATCGGAAAACTGCTGAATTTGAGAATCTTTTTACGTATCTGAAAAGAATTTGGATGGGTAATGGCATACACCATCATTATTCCGAAGATAAATTTGTTCCTGAATTTTCTGAAAGTTTTTTTAAAGAGTCAGTGAAAAGTATTGATCCCGCGAATTTGCCGCTTTCAGAAAATGAAACCATTGATGATTTAATTGTCCGGCTTTTACCTGTCATTTTTGATCCGACTATATATCCTAAAAAAACTAATCAGGAAGATGGAGTTGATTTAATTCGAACTTCCGGAAACAATTTTTATGGCGATGATATTTCGCAAGCCGAAGTGGAAACTTTTTACTCCAACATGAAAAATCCGGACGACAAAAAGCCTGTTTCTTACGGTTTGAATAGCAAACTGGTGAAAGAAAGTGGTGTTTTATTTGAAAAAACCTACAAAATTGATGGATTATATGGTTCTGCTATTGCAAAAATAGTAGGGTGGATGGAAAAAGCGGCAACTGTTGCCGAAAATGACAACCAAAAAGATGTAATCAACACGTTGATTGACTTTTATAAAACCGGAATTCTCAGAACTTATGATGAATATTCCATTAAGTGGGTAAAAAACGTTTCATCTTTGGTTGATTTTGTGAATGGTTTTACTGAAACCTATGGCGATCCGTTGGGAATGAAGGCTAGTTGGGAATCGTTGGTGAATTTTAAAAATTTAGAAGCAACCAAACGTACCGAAATAATCAGCTCGAATGCACAATGGTTCGAAGATCATTCACCCGTTGAACCGGGATTCAAAAAGGAAGAAGTGAAGGGTGTTTCGGCTAAAGTAATCACTGCAACCATTCTTTCGGGCGACTGTTATCCGGCAACGCCAATAGGAATTAATCTGCCCAATTCCAACTGGATACGTCACGAATACGGATCGAAATCAGTTACTATTGAAAATATCACCGAAGCATATGATCAGGCTTCGTTGGGAAATGGTTTTAATGATGAATTTATGTGGAGCGAGGTTGAACGCCAGTGTGCAAAAGACTTTGCCTCGCTCACCAATAATCTGCATACCGACTTACACGAATGCCTGGGGCACGGCTCCGGCAAATTGCTTCCGGGAGTTGATTCTGATGCATTAAAAGCGTATGGTTCAACTATCGAAGAAGCCCGTGCCGATTTATTTGGATTGTACTATATGGGCGATCCGAATATGGTGGAATTGGGACTTTTGCCAACTATGGAAGCGCATAAAGCCGAATATTATTCGTTCATAATGAACGGTTTAATGACACAGCTTACCCGCATTCAACCGGGAAAAAATATCGAGGAATCGCATATGCGAAACCGCCAGTTAATTGCTTCTTGGGTTTATGAAAAAGGAAAAGCTGATAACGTTATTGAAATGCGAAAACGAAACAATTCAACTTTCGTTCTGATAAATGATTATGAAAAGCTTCGAATCTTATTTGGCAAACTATTGGCCGAAATACAACGAATAAAATCGACCGGAGATTTCGATGCTGCTAAGAATGTAGTGGAAAACTATGGAGTTAAAGTAAATTCAAAACTCCATGTGGAAGTATTGGAACGATACAAAAAACTGAATCTGGCGCCCTATCGGGGATTTGTCAATCCGGTTTATGA
The DNA here is from genome assembly GCA_903929065.1 of uncultured Bacteroidales bacterium. Lineage (GTDB taxonomy): Bacteria > Bacteroidota > Bacteroidia > Bacteroidales > Paludibacteraceae > Paludibacter. The sequence continues at coordinate 1,994 of CAIYTJ010000292.1, forward strand.
ACTAGAAAAAGACAGCTCAGGAAATATTACCGATGTAACAATTTCGTACGATGAGAATTATGTGGATCAGCATTTGAGATATGCTAAAAAGTATTCCAATTTGCCGACATATAATTAGCTATGTTCTTTAAACAAATCAGGCTGACGAATTTCGTCAGCCTGATTTGATTTTTATATCAAAATGGAACCTCATCATTTTTACCGGTACTTTGCAACGGATTTTGTGGTGTAATTAATGCGCCATCTCCATAAAAATTAGCACCACCGTCATTCATTTTCGACGAAATAACCTGATAACCACCGCCAAATGGATTATCGTCTTTGTCAAAATCGTCTTTATTCAGGAATTTGGCATAGGTGTTTTTAAATTTCAATTGCACATCACCGGTGGCACCATTACGGTGTTTAGCAACGATTATTTCGGCAATTCCAAGCAATGAATTTCCCTGGGCATCTTCGGTAAGATGGTAGTATTCAGGTCGGTGAATAAAGCAAACCATATCAGCATCCTGCTCGATAGCACCCGATTCACGCAAATCGGACAACTGTGGGCGTTTTCCTTCCAATCCGGAACGGCCTTCCACACCGCGGTTTAACTGGGATAACGCAATAATCGGAATATCAAGTTCTTTCGCAAGACCTTTTAATGAGCGTGAAATAATACTTACTTCCTGCTCACGGCTGCCAAAACTCATTCCACTTGCATTCATCAACTGTAAGTAATCGATAATTAGACATTGAACTTTATGTTCTTTTACCAATCGGCGTGCTTTGCTTCGAAGTTCAAAAATTGATAAACTTGGCGTATCGTCAATATAAATCGGCGCATCAATCAGTTCTTTAATGTCTTTATCGAGTTTGTTCCATTCTTCTTTGTCTAATTGCCCGTTTTTAATTTTCTCTCCTTCAAGCTCACAAACGTTCATTATCAAACGATTAACCAGCTGAACGTTCGACATCTCAAGTGAGAAAATAGCAACCGGCTGATTATAATCCACGCCCATATTTTTAGCCATTGAAAGCACAAAAGCCGTTTTTCCCATAGCAGGACGAGCTGCAATAATAATTAAATCGGAGCGTTGCCAACCGGAAGTGATTTTATCCAATGCATGAAAACCGGTAGGAACTCCACTTGCACCTTCGTGTTTGGAAGCTTCCTGCATACGGTGAATTGCTTCTTCAATAACCGGATTTATTTGTGTTACATCCTTTTTTAAATTTCGCTGCGAAACTTCGAAAAGCATTCCTTCGGCTTCCTGCATTAAATCGTCCACATCCGATTTGTCATCGAATGCTTTAGTTTGAATCTCGCTGGAAATGCGAATTAATTCACGCGCCAGGTATTTTTGTACAATAATACGGGCATGATATTCAAGGTGAGCTGCTGATGAAACTTTGGCTGTGAGCAACGTGATATAATAAGGTCCGCCAACATCATCGATTGTACCGCTTTTGCGTAATTGTTCGGTAACCGTGTGCATATCAACCGGTTCCTGATGCATGGCAAGCGTCATAATGGCTTCGAAAATCTTTTGATGAGCTACTTTGTAGAAACAATCCGGTTTCAGGATTTCAGAAATGAGCGAATAAGCATCTTTTTCAATCATAATTGCACCAAGTACAGCTTCTTCAAGTTCGGGAGCTTGTGGTGGTAATTTGCCAAATTCATTGGCAGGAATAGGAGCGGGGGTTACTGGTTTTCGGGAGTAATTGCGTTTTTCAGCCATAATTATTGTCGCGATTTACGATTTTTGATTTACTATTTTTGCGGGTTTCAAAAGTACAAAACTAATTTCATTATACCATCTACAATTTATCAACAGATTGTTGATAACTTTCGTGATTCTTAATTGAAGAAAAAATATTACTTTTGAAACACGTTTTAAAAATAAAAAACAATAAAAATGCTTACTTTCCCAAATGCAAAAATAAATCTGGGCCTTAATATTATTGAAAAACGCCCTGATGGCTATCATAACATTGAAACTGTTTTCTATCCTATTGGTCTGAGTGATGTTTTGGAAGTTGAACTTTCCGAAACATGTACCGATTATAGTTTTTCTTCTTCAGGAATATCAATTGATGGCGATCCGGAAGTTAATCTAATCGTAAAAGCATATAGGTTGTTGCGCTCTCAGTATCAGTTTCCTGCTATCGATATCACTTTGGTTAAACAAATACCATTTGGTGCCGGTTTGGGAGGCGGTTCGTCGGATGCAGCATTTATGTTGAAAACTATGAATCAGCTATTTGAATTAAAAATTTCTCCAAAAAAACTGGAGAAATTAGCTTCGAAACTTGGTGCCGATTGCCCAGTTTTCATTCGTAATAAACCGGTGTTCGCAGTCGGAATCGGTAATGTATTCACTCCCATAGATTTATCTCTGAAAGGTTATTTTCTCTTGCTTGTAAAACCGGATATTCATGTCTCTACTCCTGAAGCTTATTCCTTGGTTGTTCCAGAAAAAACAAAAACTTCACTTTCTGAATTGATAAAACAGCCAATTACTGAATGGAAAAATACCATTAAAAACGATTTTGAGAAATCTGTTTTCAATCGCTATCCGGCTATCGAAAAAATAAAGAATGATTTGTATGAAATGGGTGCAATTTACGCTTCTATGTCAGGTTCAGGTTCGTCGGTTTATGGAATTTTCGAAACTCAGCCTGAGCAAAATGAATTATTTGAGGGTTATTTTGTCGCCGGAGGTTTTTTAGAATAAATCATGTGGTTTTATGCTACATTAAGGTGTTATTATTTAGATATTTATAGTTCAATTTTAAATATAGATTTTTAGCCTAAACAAAGTCAGTTTTTTTTCAGTAAAACACTTGCCTAATCCACGAATAAGTATTACTTTAGCGTGGTTTTTTAGATAGTAACAAAATTAAAGTTAGATGATTGATCAAGACAGAATTATCAAGGTAAACATTGACGAAGAAATGAAGTCTTCGTACATCGATTATTCCATGTCGGTGATAGTTTCGCGCGCATTACCCGATGTTCGCGATGGTTTCAAGCCGGTTCACCGCCGCGTATTGTTTGGAATGAACGAATTAGGAAATAATTCCGATAAACCCTATAAGAAATCTGCCCGTATTGTGGGTGAAGTAATGGGTAAGTATCACCCGCATGGTGATTCGTCCATTTATGGCACGTTGGTGCGTATGGCACAGCATTGGTCGATGCGTTATCCATTGGTTGATGGACAAGGTAACTTTGGTTCGATTGACGGTGACAGTCCGGCTGCTATGCGTTACACGGAAGCCCGTTTACGCAAGTTATCCGAAGATATGTTGATTGATATCAACAAAGATACGGTTGATTTTCAATTGAACTTTGACGATACACTGAAAGAGCCTACCGTTTTGCCAAGCCGTATTCCAAATTTATTGGTCAACGGTTCTTCCGGTATTGCTGTGGGTATGGCTACCAATATGGCTCCTCATAATCTTTCGGAAGTCGTTGATGCCACAATTGCTTATATCGACAATAATGATATTGAAATTTCAGAGATTCTGAAATATATTAAAGCACCTGATTTTCCAACCGGTGGAATTATTTACGGTTATGCCGGCGTAAAAGAAGCTTTTGAAACCGGTCGTGGACGTATTGTGGTTCGCTCCAAAGTGGAGATTGAAACTGACGGTCAGGGACGCGAAAAAATCGTAATCAATGAAATTCCTTACCAGGTAAATAAAGTGGAGCTGATCAAAGCTGTAGTGGCTTTGGTGGAAGATAAAAAAGTGGAAGGTATTGCTCATATCAATGACGAATCGGACCGCGAAGGTATGCGCATCGTGGTTGATATTAAACGTGATGCCAATTCGAGCGTGGTGTTGAATAAATTATTTAAATATACAGCGCTACAGTCTTCATTTAGTGTGAATAACATTGCATTGGTTCATGGACGCCCGCGCATGTTGAACGTGAAAGATCTGATTCATTATTTTGTTGAGCACCGCCATGAAGTGGTGATTCGCCGTACAAAATTTGAATTAGGCGAAGCCGAAAAACGTGCTCATTTGTTGGAAGGGTTTATGATTATTCTGGATAATCTGGATGAAGCAATTAAGATTATTCGTGATTCAAAAACACCTGAAGAAGCCCGTACCCGTTTAATGGAACGTTTCGGATTGTCAGATATTCAGTCCCGTGCTATTGTTGAAATGCGTTTGCGTCAACTTACCGGTATGGAACAGGACAAACTTCGCGCTGAGTATGAAGAAGTAATGAAACTGATTGCCAGTTTGAAAGAAATTCTGGAAAAAGTGGAATTGCGTATGCAAATCATTAAAGATGAATTA
>CAIYTJ010000293.1 GCA_903929065.1 uncultured Bacteroidales bacterium
GCGTTTACCAGCTTTACTTTCTGCAACATCTGGTGAGAAAAAAACGTTTAACAGCGAAAGAGAGATTCTATATCAGGTGCTTTTTGATATGAAAAAGGATATGAATGATCTTAAAAAATTAGTTCATGATATAATGAATAATCAACCGGCTGAATTTCAAGAAACTGATTTGAATTTTCAAACGGCTTTCATTAATCAATCTGATAATTTGTTTCCAGGTCAATCTACCGGAGTAGAATACAAAACGGAGAAAAATCATGAAAATAAGCAGTTTAAAGCTAATGCTGACGATATTGAAGACTTTCAGGAAGCTGATGAATATCATGTGTTGGAGTCTAATTCCAAACCTAAATCATTAGCAAGTATGGAAAAACAAATGATTAAGGAATCGCTCGAAAAATTCAGAGGTAAAAGGAAACTTGCTGCTATAGAATTAGAAATTTCGGAACGGACTTTATACCGAAAAATTAAAGAATATGGGATTGATGAATCGAATTTGCAAAGCTAAAATCAAGATAATTTCAACTAAATTTTGTTTGATTTTAGTAATTTGCTTTTGTGCATTTTTACTAGCATCCTGCAGTATTTCGTATAAATTCAACGGATCGTCAATTGATTATACAAAAACCAGATCAATTTCGATTTCAGACTTTCCAAATACTGCAGAACTTGTGTATCCACCTCTTTCTCAGGTTTTTTCAGAGAAATTAAGAGATTCATATACTAGACAAACCAGGTTACAGGTAATGTCAAAAGGGGGTGATTTGCATCTTGAAGGAGAAATTGTTGGTTATCAGCTTACTCCAATGGCTATTAGTGCGGATTCATATTCTTCTCAAACAAAACTTACATTGACTATTAAGGTCCGTTTTTCGAATAATAAAAATCCTCAGGAAGATTTTGAAAAAACATATTCTGCTTTTCAAACTTTTGATAGCAATAATAATACATTAAATGCCGTTCAGGATGAATTGATTAAAACAATGGTTAATGATATTGTAGATAATATTTATAATGATACTGTGGCTAAGTGGTAAGCCATATAATAAATTGATTTTCAGATTTATATTTTCACTATGACCCACGAAGAATTCATTATGCTCGTTAAAGAACCTCAAACTGTAAAGGTTGAGCAAATGACTGATTTGAAAGAAATGGTTGATAAATATCCGTATTTTGTATCTCCAAGATTATTTTTGACAAAAGCAGCAAAATTATCAAATAGCATACATTCTGCTTCTATGCTAAATGAGAGTACAGTGTTTTGTTCAGACCGTAGGTGGCTGTATAATTATATTTTTCCGGAAAAATTACTTACTGAAGAGCCGTTAGGTCGTTTTGAGAGAGTGAGCAAAACTTCAGGGAATTACTTTGATATGTTAAATGTAATAGAATCAACGGGTGAAGACACAAAACAATCGTTAAAAAATATGGCGGAAAAACTCAGGGAAGCCCGTGCAATGGTTGTAAAACCACCGGTTGATAAGATTCCAAAATCTGTTGTTAAGATTGCTGAAAGTAAAGAACAGGATTTAATTGAGAAGCCAATGATAATTGAATCAAAACCAATTGACGACGAAATATCGGAAATTAATGCTAAAAAACTAATTTCTGAACGAAAATACTCTCAGGCTATTGAAATATTAAGGGCTTTAAATTTGAATAATCCGAAAAAAAGTGTTTACTTTGCAGACCAAATTCGATTTTTAGAAAAAGTTATTTCAAATCAAAAAAAATAAACATATTATGTATTTAGCTATCACCATTTTCATTGTTATTCTGTCCGTGTTGTTGACTTTATTTGTGTTAGTTCAAAACTCTAAAGGAGGTGGTTTAGCTGCCGGTTTTTCTTCGTCAAATCAAATCATGGGTGTTCGCAAAACAACTGATTTTGTTGAAAAAATGACTTGGGGACTCGTAATAGGTGTAGTAGTACTCTCAGTGATTGCAGTTGGCATAAATAAACATCAAAAAAATGATGTTGCAAATCAATCTGAAATTAAAGTTGAAAATCAGGTTCCTAAACAAGCTGATCCAAATGTAGCAACTCCAAATTTCGGAGAAAATCCCCAAGCAACTAAAACACCGGCTGCTCAAGGCACACCAGCAAAAAAATAATACAAATCACAATATTGATAAAAGCGTATCAAATTTTTTTGATACGCTTTCTTTTTTATGTAATTTTATCGTTCAAATAAATTAAAAACTATGCTCCAAATAGATGACACCATAATCAGCCTTGATTTACTTGACGAAAAATTCGTTTGCGACTTGACTTCTTGTAAAGGAATTTGTTGTATTGAAGGAGATGACGGCGCACCACTTGAGGCGGAAGAAGTGAAAATTATCGAAGAACTTTTGCCTCTAATTTGGGATGACTTATCTGAAGTTTCGAAAGAAGTGATTAATAGACAGGGAGTTTCATATATTGATGATGATGGTGAGCCTGTGACTTCTATTGTGAATGGTGCTGAATGTGTTTTTACTTTTACTGATTCTGATGGAATTTGTAAATGTGCCATTGAAAAAGCTTTTCGTGAAGGTAAAACCGATTTTTATAAACCCATTTCCTGTCACTTGTATCCGGTAAGATTACAAAAATATAACGATTATATAGCCGTGAATTATCACCGTTGGAGTGTGTGCAATTGTGCCAGAAAGTTAGGAGGAAAACTGAAAGTTCCGGTTTATCAATTTTTGAAAGAACCGCTGATTAGGAAATTTGGACAAGAATGGTTTGAACAATTAGAAATTGCAGATAGTGAATTGAAAATAAGAAAATAGCATGGCAATTAATCACGTAAAAGTTGAAATTATAACAATTGGAGATGAGATTCTGATTGGTCAGATTGTAGATACAAATTCTGCATGGATGGCAACTGAATTGAATAAGAGTGGTTTTGAGTTGGCTCAGATCACTTCGGTTCATGACGATGCCAATCATATCATTGAATCGCTGGAAATGGCTTTAAAAAGAGCCGATGTGGTTCTTTTTACCGGCGGCATTGGCCCAACGAAAGATGATATTACAAAACAGACGCTGACTAAATATTTCAATACCAAACTTGTTTTTGACGAATCTGTAATTCTAAATATCGAGAAACTATTTTCTACGCGCCCCAATTTTGTAATTAATGAACTTACAAGGCTTCAGGCAATGGTTCCAGAGAATTGCACGGTTATTCAAAACCAGGTAGGAACGGCACCGCTTACGTGGTTTGAAAAGGATGGAAAAGTAATAGTTTCCATGCCGGGTGTTCCGTACGAAATGAAAAACGCGATGACAACTGAAATTATTCCTCGTTTACAAAATCATTTTAAAACGCCAGTTTTACTACATAAAACAGTTCAGGTTTATGGTTATGGGGAATCAATTTTGGCACTTATGATTAAAGATTGGGAAAACGAATTACCAGATTATATTAGTTTAGCATATTTGCCTAATTCCGGTATAGTTAAATTGCGTTTGAGCGGATTATTTGATGATATTTTGGTGTTGGAATTCATTATGAATCAGCAAATTGATAAACTAAAAAATATTCTTGGAAATGCAATTGTTGCTTTTGAAGATATTCCGATTGAAAAACTGGTTGGTAATTTGTTGAAATCAAAAGGATTAATGGTGGCGACAGCTGAAAGTTGTACAGGTGGAAATATTGCACATCAATTTACATTAATTCCCGGAAGTTCCGAATTTTTCAAAGGTTCCATTGTAGCCTATTCCAATGAAATTAAAACCAATATTTTACAGGTTTCAGCAGACGATTTGGAAAAACAGGGAGCAGTGAGCCAAACTGTTGTTGAACAGATGGCAATTAACGTCAGAAAGTTATTGAAAGCCGATATTTCTGTGGCAACTTCCGGAATTGCAGGCCCGACTGGAGGCACTGATGAAAAACCCGTTGGAACTGTTTGGATTTCAGTAAGTTCTGCTGAAATAACTTTAAGTCGCGAATTTCGATTTGGTGCGCTACGCGAACAGAATATTATTCGTTCAACTCAGGCTGCATTGTTGATGTTGAAAGAAATAATATGATATAAATTCAACATTATCAACAATATAACTGGTATTTGTATTCATTTCCACATAAATATTGAAATTAATAGAATAAAATGCTTGTATAACTGAAAAATATAGTGTACTTTTGCACACTGTTTTTGAGAAAAAATGTAAACAATAAAAAGATATAGAAATGTCAAAAATTTGTCAGATTACCGGTAAAAAAGCAATGGTAGGAAACAACGTATCACACTCAAAACGTCGTACCAAAAGAACTTTTGATGTAAACTTGTTTACCAAAAAATTCTATTGGGTTGAGCAGGATACCTGGATTAGCCTGAATGTTTCGGCTAACGGCTTACGTACCATTAATAAAATTGGATTGGATGCTGCCATTAAAAAAGCGTCAGAAAAAGGCTATTTATACGCATAATTTAGTAGAAAAATTACACAATGGCAAAGAAAACCAAAGAAGCAAGAATCCAGGTAATTCTGGAATGCACAGAGCATAAAGAAAGCGGTATGCCCGGAACTTCGCGTTATATTACTGTGAAAAACAGGAAAAACACACCGGCACGTTTGGAATTGAAGAAATACAATCCCATTTTGAAGAAATACACAGTTCATAAAGAAATTAAATAATATCTGAATTATGGCAAAGAAAGCGGTTGCATCTATGCAAAAAGGTGAAGGTCGTGCCTTCGCAAAGGTTATTAAAATGGTGAAATCACCAAAAACAGGTGCTTACATCTTCCAGGAAGAAATTGTACA
>CAIYTJ010000294.1 GCA_903929065.1 uncultured Bacteroidales bacterium
ATTGATCGAGTCAAAGCCAGTACTTGAAAAATCTGAAAAATACAAACACAAACCTGATAGATTAGTCGGTCACATAAAAATGATTGTAATGAACGACTTAAAATCGATTAGCATAAATAAAGAAGTTGAGTCACTTGTAGATGAAAAAACTGCTGTAATTTCAGATGGTTATAATGGTTACAATAAGTTAGAGCTCGTGGTTAAACAACATGAGATGATTAATGGGGCTATGTCGTTTCGTGTGGGTAACTATCAAATAACTACTTTTGCAAAACATCCATACCACACATATTTATGAATAATTCGCAAGAGATTTTTACATTAGCTTTAGGTTTAGAACATCCCTGGTTTGTTAAAGATGTTGCATTTGAAACAGAACTCAATGGCGGATCCAAGACCTTACACATATACATTGATTTCTATCGAGGTTCAACATTCAAGTATGAAAATGATATTTTAAAACCGTATGACACAGACGATAAAACATGGCAACATTTAAATTTCTTTCAACATAAATGTTTCTTACATGCTCGTGTACCACGCCTGCTACTTCCTAATGGAAAAGTACGTATGGTACAAGTTCCTTGGGCAAGAGAAGGCAGCGGATTTACTTTGCTTTTCGAAGCCTATTCTATGCTATTGATAGAGAGCGAAATGCCTGTCAATAAAGCAGCTAACTGCTTAGATGTATATCCAAAACGCCTTTGGACTATCTTTAATCATTGGATAAATAAAGCTGTAAGAAAAGATGATTTGTCCTCTATATGTGAAATTGGCATCGATGAAACATCGTCAAAAAAAGGACATTCATATGTAACAAACTTTGTTGACCTAGAAGAACACAGAGTGATTGATATTCAATTAGGTAGAGGCAAAGACACTATCGAAAAATTTGTAACTAACTTAGAATTAAAAGGTGGAGATCGTAAATATATTGAGCAAATTACACTCGATATGTCTCCCTCATTTATCTCTGGAGTCATGGAACAACTACCAAATGCTCAACTTACTTTTGACAAATTTCATATCGTACAACACTTGAATCAAGCCATGGACGAAGTTCGAAAAGCCGAACGAAAAGGAAACGAACTCATTAAAAATCACAAATATACATTCTTACGAGATCGACAAAAACTATCAAAAGACAAACAAAATGAACTCGAATATCTAATAATGTACTATCCTAAATTAGGAGATGCTTATAGACTAAAAGAGATATTTAAAGATGTTTACGATATAGAAGATCCCGATGAAGCAAAAGGATATTTGCAATTCTGGTGCGATTTAGCAAAAGAATCAGGTATTCAACCTTTTATAAAATTTTCAAATATGATTAAAGCTCACTGGTTTGGTATCTGCAATTATTTTGATTCAAAACGCACTAACGCTATACTTGAAAGTATTAACAATAAGATTCAACTACTGAAAAGAAGAGCAAGAGGTTTTAGAGACCCACAGAATTTCATCAATATGATTTTCTTTGTTTGTGGTAAGCTAAAGTTTGAGTATACTAAATACTAGTTACCCACACGAAACGACATAGCCCCAATTTTAGTTCCAAAACGAATCCTATTTTGGTTAAATAAGGTCTAACCAACCATATGGCATGTTATAAAATGTGGAGACAGAAACCACTTGAAAACAAACTTGGTGTTATCCGAAAAACCATATGAGTAGGAGCAAAAA
>CAIYTJ010000295.1 GCA_903929065.1 uncultured Bacteroidales bacterium
AATAAAACAATTCATATTTCCGTACATTTTTTATACCTGTTTGTACAACCAAATAATTCATAACCGAAATGTTTTATTACTTTTGCCTTGTACATAACCATTAAGTCAGTATGAGAAAAGCACGATTATTTCTGATCTCTTTCAGCTTGTTTCTTTCATTTCTTTCAACTGCTGAAACTATTTTTTTCGATCATTTAGGAGGCGAAAACAGCCTGTCCCAATTATCTGTAAATTCTATCTATCAGGATGAATTTGGAATCATTTGGATTGGAACACGTTATGGATTGAATAAATACGATGGAAACAAAATTGAGGTCTTTAAGCATATTACACGAGATAAAAACTCGCTTTTTGGGAATAATATCCAAACAGTTTGTGGTGATCACAAAGGTCATATATATTTACAATGTCGTTCCGGACTTGTTGTGTATGATTTGGCATTACGAAAAATGATAACTGTTTGCCAAAACGACGTTGTTACAATTTCTTATGGCTTAAACACACTTTGGGTATGCTCCAATAATACAGTTTTTAATTACAACAAAGAGCAAAACAAGCTTATAAAATATGCCAAAATAGATATTCCTAATGTAAGAATTACCTGTATAAAAGAAACTTCGACAGGGCAACTGTATATTGGTACACGAAATAACGGTTTGTTGACCATGGATAAAAACCAACGTTTGGTTAGTGGTATTTCCAATATTGATGTTGTAAGTTTGTTCGAAGACAGCAAACAGAAAATGTGGATTGCAACAAGAAGAAGCGGTTTGTACATCATAGAGCGAAGTAATCAGATTACACATTTGGAAAACAAACCCGGAAACCCAAATTCATTGCCCTATAACTTTGTTCGTTCAGTATGTGAAGATGATTTTGGCAACTTTTGGATTGGAACTTTCAATGGATTGTGTCGATATAACGCTGCTTTGAATCAGTTCTCAACGTTTATACATTCCGAAAGCCGACCTTATTCACTGGGTAGTTCTTCAATCTGGTGTATCATGAAGGATAAGCAGGGAACTATATGGATTGGTTCTTATTTTGGTGGTATTGATTACTTTAACCCTGAATATTCATTTTATAAATTCTACGGAGTCGACAATGGTAAAAACTTTAGCCTGAGCAATCCGATAGCAGGAAAAATGGTTGAAGATAATGAAAATAACCTCTGGATTGGTACTGAAGGAGGTGGATTAAATTGTTTGAACCGAAAAACAGGTGTTATCAATATTTACAATAACCTACCTGCCAATAAAGGAGTTTCGGCTAATACGATTAAAGCATTGTGGCATGATAAACTGACCAATAATCTGTGGATTGGAACTCATATAGAAGGACTTTACCGGATGAATCTGAATACAAAACAAACAATAGTATTCAGGAACGATCCAAATAATCCAACATCACTCCGAAATGATTATATTCGGGGTATTATCCCATTCAAAAACAAGTTGTATCTCGGAACGCATAACTCGGTGGTTATATTTGATATAGCCACACAAAAAAGCAGTTTCTTGCTTGATAATAAAAAATACGGACTGGAAAACAAACAAATCTGGGATATTATGCTCGATAAGAGTGAGAAACTTTGGTTTTCCACCTCATCAGCTGTATTTCGGTATGATTTTATAAAGAATGAAGTAAAAAAATATGTTCACAATGATGCAGATTCTCAAAGCATTAGTTCTACATACCTGAATACTTTTTTTCAGGACCACAAAGGCCGTATCTGGATTGGTTCGGCAGGTAGCGGGGTTGATTTATACAACCCAAAAACAGATAATTTTCATTCTTTCAATTCAACCAATTCAACGATTATTGACGATTACATTTTGGATATAAAAGAGTCAATGTCAGGTTATTTATTGATTGCTACCAACAAGGGTTTTTCGTATTTCGATGTTGAAAATAATAAGTTCTATAATTATGTAAATCAGTCTGTTTTCCCAATAAATGCTATCAATGAAGGCGGATTGTATGTAACTCATGATGGTGAAATTTTTATTGGCAGCACCAACGGACTTTTCTCATTCAGGGAAAACATGTTGAATATTCAGCCAAAATCATTTAATATTATTATTAGTGATTTATATATAAACAATGAACGTATCATACCTTCTGAAAAAGGGATTTTAAAGAAAGCTATACCATTCTCCAACGAAATCAGCCTGAAACATAATCAGAATGCCATTTCAATCGAATTTACCTGCACCAATTATGTGAAAGCCATTCAGCAAGATGTGGAATATATGCTCAGTGGGTTTGATAAGTCCTGGATTAAAGCAAATAACCGACGATTAATTATCTATACGAATTTAAATCCGGGAAATTACACACTAAAAATACGAGCAAAGCAAAAAGGTGAATCCATTGCAGAAACAGCACTTAGTATTGTTATCAGACCACCATTTTATGCTACATGGTATGCGTATTTATTTTACATATTGTTGATAGGAGGTATTGCTTATGCTATTATGAGATTTTACTCCGAAAGTATTAAACTAAAAGTATCGCTGAATTACGAGAAAAAAGAAAAAGAACAAATTGAAGGTTTGAACCAATCGAAATTGCGGTTTTTTACTAACATATCGCACGAGTTTCGTACGCCACTAACTTTGATTATCAGTCAGATAGAATCACTATTACAATCAACATCATTACAAAGTTCAATGTACAGCCGTTTATTGAGTATACATAAAAATGCTCACCGCATGGGAAAACTGATAAACGAATTGCTTGATTTCCGCAAACAGGAACAGGGATTCCAGCAAATTAAGGTTTCAAATCAGGATATCATAAAATTTCTTGATGAAATTGTGTTGACATTCAAGGAATATGCTGACCATAGAAATATTAGCCTGAGTTTTGATCATTCTGAACCAAATATTGATTTATGGTTTGATACAGTTCAAATGGAAAAAGTTTTTTATAATTTACTTTCCAATGCTTTTAAGTTTACACCTGATGGTGGTGAAATTAATGTAACTATTCAGGTTCAAAATAACATGGTTAAAGTTGTTGTTTCTGATAGCGGACCCGGCATTAAAGTAGAAGAACGAGAGAAAATTTTCGACCGCTTTTATCAGGCTGAAAACGGATATAGCAATAATGCTGTAGGAACTGGTATTGGACTGGCATTGGCGAAAGGAATTGTAGAGCTACACCACGGTACTTTAACTACTGAAAACCGCATACAAGGAGGCAGCAAATTTATTGTTTTGATGATTATGGGAGACGATCAATTTACAGATGAACAAAAAACCACAATTAATCAGTTGAATGTTAATAATAGTATAAATTACATAACTCCGGATGATGCTTTTGTACATGATATTTTAGAATCACAACGAAAAGTGTCAGACAGTAAATATTCAATACTGATAGTTGAAGACAGTCCGGAATTACTCGATTTGCTGGTTCAGATTTTCAGACCGATTTATGATGTTAATACTGCTGTAAATGGAATGGATGCATTAGATAAAGCTAAAACCAAACAGCCGGATATTATTGTCAGTGACGTGATGATGCCAATAATGTCGGGAATTGAAATGTGCAGCAAGATTAAGACCAATCTTGAAACATCACATATTCCGGTAGTTTTGCTAACTGCCCGTTCAGCAATTGAATATACTATTGAAGGCTTTCGAACCGGAGCCGACGATTATCTGACTAAACCTTTTGATACTCGCTTATTGATAGCCCGTTGTAACAACCTGATAAATACCCGAAAACATTTACAGGCGAAGTTCAGTAAAAATACCGACTCTGACGTAAACATTGTTGCTACAAATAGTCTTGACCAAAAGTTTCTAAGCAGAGCAGTAGAAGTCGTGGAAAAAACACTTGATGTTACAGATTTTGATGTAAATGTATTTGCTTCTGAAATGATGATGGGAAGAACTGCTTTTTTTCAAAAACTGAAAGGAATAACAGGTCAAACACCCAATGAATTTATTACCAATATTCGTCTGAAAAAAAGCCTGAAAGTACTTGTTGAAGAACCGAATCTGAGTATTACCGATGTGGGATATAAACTCGGATTTTCATCTCCTAGCTATTTTACAAAATGTTTCCGCGAAGTATTTGGAGTTACACCAGCAAAATACAGAAAAGATAATCTTGTAGAGAATTAGTGTATTTGCAATGAATATTATTTGAAAATAGTTTATTAAAACCCATTCAAAACTATAATTTTTAGACCTCGTTAAATAAAATTGCTAAGATTAATAATTCCGATAAACGCGAATGGCATTCAATATCGGTTCACCCACGCCTTTTTTGAATTGAACGGTAATACCTTCGCTATTGGTGGCAGCCACTTCAAATTTCTTTATCACAGCCCGTTGTGCACCAAATTCCGCTGTAAGATCAAGGTTTTTAATTACAGGTGTTTCGTTTATATTCACATCAAAGATGCGTTTACTGAAATCATCCTTCACAGCATCATTTCCGAGGTTGTAAGCCAGTGTTTTAAGTTCTTTGTCGGTTTGCAATTCTGCCCAATATAAATAAATGGTGTATTTCCCATCCGGAACATCCATTTTAAAAGCGTCTAATCCCATACGCGCAGTTTGATAAACCGGATCATTGGTTGTACCTAAAATGTCCAGATCTGAAGCGGGTTGAGCACCATAACGTGTTTTCTTGGTGTATGGTTTTCCACCCACAAAACCCCAACTTCCGACAGTATATTCTTTTTCAGGAATCCAGATAACCGAATTGGTTTTGTCCTCGAAATAGCGCTTAGAACCTAACATCACGTTGATTTCCGTGAAAGGGTTGGTAGTGCTTTTCAGATTTACCGGAACAGCACGAAAATCAACTCTCAATTGATCGTTTAGCAAAATATTCTCACCAGATGCTGCATCCAATACATTTTCACCGTTGACAAATGGGACGTTAAAAAGTGCAATATTATCGTTTACCGCTTGTTTTCCAAGACTTTTTCCATTCATAAATAATTCAATTGTTTTTTGATTGGAATACACCTTAACAGGTTGAAAGCAAACTCCATTGGCATCGGCATTTCCACCACGGATCTTCCAGTTTGTACCTCCGATTGATATTACAGGAGTTTTGCTTAGAATAGCCTGATATTGCAAATAAGTGTCTTTTTTCTCACGATTTAAACCTGTAATTCCTTTACTATTTACATGAGGAACTGCATAAGCTCTTTCTTCTGAATAAAAATCGTTCAGATTCCAGATATTGGCACCCGATAACCACGGCAGTCCCATAATCATTTTGATATAATGTTCGTGGTATAAGTTTCCATATTCTTGGGTATAATCGAAACGTTGTGGTTCAAATGAATGCAAGCGGGGATCAACATCGGCTCCGTATTCAGTGAGCAGGAAAGGTTTATTTGGAACTTTTTGTTTGGCAATTCTTAAAAATTCTTCGGCACCTTCAAATTGTCCACCATACCAGCCCTGATACAAATTAAATCCAACGATTTTTGGAATTTCACTCAATCCTGCGTTTATATAGGCATCAAGGTTTCCGTGGCAGGGAATCATGGTGTAACGTGACGGATCATCTTCTCTTATTTGCGTTTCAATTTTCGATGCCAAAGCACCCACATTTTTAAAGTAAACAGCATTTCTAACCGAATCTTTTGCAAAAGGTGATCGAAGTAACACTTCGTTCATATAGGCCCAAATGAGTACTGAAGGACGGTTGAAATCCTGCATAATCATCTCACGTGCCATATTCAGGCAGCTTTTGCTGAACGGCTCAGTTTCTGTTATTGCGTTTACAATAGGAATTTCAACAGAACAGATTATTCCCAGCTTGTCACACATTTCCATTACAACATGATCTTGCGGATAATGCGAAACACGGAGGAAATTGCCACCCATATCTTTGAGTAATTTCATATCACTCACATGAATTTCGTCGGGCAATGCATAACCCATGTTCAAAAAACATTGGTGACGGTTGGTACCAATCAGCTTTAACGATTTTCCATTCAGGAAAAATCCTTTATCAGCCGAAAATTCGAACCACCTTAAACCAAGGGGATTTATCACTTCATCAAGCAATTGTCCTGATTTTGCATCATAAACACGACTGATAACTTTATAAAGTGAAGGAGAATCGGTACTCCAGAGTTGAGGTGAAGTAATTTTAATATCTTTTTGTTCAACCGATTGTGTGCTTCCTGCCGGAACTTTGATAGCAACGGATTTAGAAAGTACAGTTTCTCCGTTTGGTGAAATAATATTGCTTTCAATTCGCAGGTTTCGAATCACATTCTGATCGTTGCAGATGAGAGTTTTTATCTGAACAGTTGCTTCTTTTTCAGAAACAACAGGACTTTTGATATAAACACCCGAAGAAGCATAATCAGTAGTCGAAATATGCTGCTTTTCGGTATAAATTAAATTCACATCGCGGTAAATTCCACCAAAG
>CAIYTJ010000296.1 GCA_903929065.1 uncultured Bacteroidales bacterium
CAGCCATTACAATGGCTCGTAACGACGAGTTCTTTCTTAATCGTTGGATAAAATATTATGGACATGAATTGGGAGAGGAAAATCTTTTTATCTATTTGGATGGTGTTGATCAACCAATACCGGAACATGCAGGTAAAGCAAATGTGATTCATAACGAGCGAACTGTTGAACATGTGGTTTCTGCTGAAAAAAGGAGATTGGGCTTTTTGTCCGATATTGCCGCTAAATTGTTGATAAATTATGATATAATAATAGGAGTAGATGCCGATGAATTTTTAGTAGTTGACCCGAACTGTGTAAAGTCATTAAAAGAATATTTGAGTAATATAGACATTGATACTTCCATTTCGGGTTTAGGAATAGATGTTGGACAGCATTTGCAAAAAGAGTTAACACTTGATTGCAGCAAACCTTTTCTGGAACAACGTGAATATGCATATTTATCGTCAAGGTACACTAAACCTTCAGTCATTTCTAAAGCCGTACAATGGGGCTCAGGTTTTCATCGGGTAAAAGGTCATAATTTCAGAATTGACCCGAATTTATTTCTGTTTCATTTTGGGTCGGTGGATATGGAGATGATAAAAATGCGCTTTCAGGATAAAGACCGGATGGCAACCGGTAGAGAAAAACATATTCAAAAAAGGGCAAAGACTATCCATTTAATTTCAAAAAAGAAAGCTTTGGAAAATGAAAATTGTCTGAGTTTTGCCCGTTTCTTTCAATCTACTTTCCGCCCCATCTATGCTTTAAACAAACCTTCAATGGCGTGTCTTAAAATAGTGGTAAAAGTTCCAAAACGATTTATAAGTGTCGGGATATAACATTTGCAAATGTGGTAATTTATTTTTAACATGAAAAGATTAATTGTAAAATTCTTCAATGCGTATTGGCTCAAAGAGTACATTATGCTTTTTAGGTATTACAAATTAACGTCTACGCTTCAACGTAAGAAGATGCTAATATCAGTTGTTGACAATAGAAGAAATTGTCAGGGTCTTGCTGATAGATTTAAAGGAATCGTATCAATTTATGCATTATCAAAAGCACTTGGTATGGATTTTAGATGTCTTTATTCATATCCTTTTCAGCTGTCTGATTTTTTAATTCCAAATGAATACAATTGGTTGCCCGAAAAAGATGAGATTAGTAATTCTATAAAAGATGTAAGATTCAGAATCATGCGCAAAGAGTTGTCTGTAAAGCGACTAACTCGAGTATTTCCATCAAATAAACAGTGGCATGTTTACGCAAATGTTGATTATATTGAAGAAATAAATCAACTATATAATCAGGATTTTCAATGGGGAAAACTTTTCCATGAGTTATTTAAACCAACTAAAGAATTAGAACACAAAATTCAAACGCAATTAAGTAAAGTAAGCGGAAATGATTTTATTGCTTGTGCATTCCGATTTCAATCTATGCTCGGTGATTTTAATGAGTATAATGCCAAATCGTTGAACGAAAATGACAAAGAAACCTTGATTGAAAAGAATTTTATTGCATTGAAAAATATAGTAGAAAGTGTAAATTGCCTTGTATTAGTAACTTCGGATAGTACAACTTTTTTGTCCAAGGCAAAATTACTTGACAGAGTTTTTACATTACCTGGCAAAATTGTTCATGTTGACTGTGTGACTGATGAACAGAATGAAGTGTATATGAAACTCTTCGTGGATTTCTTTATGTTGTCCAATGCTATGAAAATCTATAGTATTGGAACTAAACAAATGTACCCTTCCAATTTTCCTGTTTATGCTGCCAAAATTAATGATATACCATTCGAAAGAATTTTAATTAATTGATAGTTATATTGTTATGGGTAATGTTAAACCAATAGATGTAGTCATTTCGTGGGTGGATGGGAATGATCCGACTCAAAAAATGAAAATGCAACCGTATTTAAACAAGTTGGATTTCATTTCGGAAGATTTATCCGGTCCTACAAGGTTTCGTTCAGAAGGAGAAATATTCTATTGTGTTGCTTCGGTTCTTAGGTTTGCACCATTTGTTCGAAAGATATTCATAATTACTGATCAGCAAAATCCAAATTTAGACGATTTCATTCAAACCAACTTTCCTGCTAATACTATTCCGTTAGTTATTGTCGATCATACGGTACTTTTTAAAGGATACGAAAATTACCTTCCTGTTTTTAATAGTTTGTCAATTGAAACCAGTATATTTCGCATTCCGGATTTAAGCGAGAGATTTGTTTACTTTAATGACGACTTTTTTTTAGTAAGACCAATAAAAGAAACCGATTGGTTTATTGACAATCAGGCTGTTGGATATGGTTACTGGAGAAATCTGCCTATGGATAGGTTGCTTTGGTATCTTAAACCAAAGAAAAATGGACACAAACCTTTTGGGTTTAAAGATTCTATGATTAATGCAGCTAAAGAACTGGGACTAAAAAACTCTTATTTTCATATCGACCATACGCCACTGGCAATGAATAAAAGTATTCTGGAAAAATATTTTATTGAAAACCCACAGAAATTTATTGCGAATATCTCGCATAAATTCAGAAATGAAACTCAATTCAATCCACAGGCTTTGTTTTATATGTTAGCGTTAAAGTCAGGAGAATGTGTATCTGAACCCAAAAATAAGTTACTCTATTTGAAACCTGTTAACAGAGAAAATTCATATATTGGTAGAAAGTTGAGATCTTTTGAAAATAATTCAGATATTATTTTCTGTTGCATAGGATCAATTGATTTGGCAATAAAAGAAGACAAAGAAAAACTATTCTCGTGGCTTAAATCAATCCTTAATGTTAAGTTTAATGAGTTTGAAAGTATTTCTTGATAAAATTATCTTATACACCTGTTAGCACTAAACGTACTCAAAAAACGAATAAACGGAAATTGGTTCAAAGAAGAGAATACTAAATTTTGACTATTATAGATTAAATGTTAAGACTAATAAAAAATTATTGAATTATTTAAATGCGTAAAATGTTGAAAGTGAGTGTTTTAATGCCAGCATTTAACCACGATTCTTTTATTGCCGAAGCAATTGAAAGTTTCTTGGCACAACAATGTGATTTTGATATTGAATTACTTATTGGGAATGATGCATCAACTGACAATACACTTGAAATTGCTAAAAGTTACGTTGTTAAATATCCGGAAAAGATAAAGCTAATAGATCATAAACAAAATTTGGGTTTACTGAGAAATTATAAATCATTGATAAACATTTCTCAGGGAGAGTATTTAGCTGTTTTGGAAAGTGATGATTATTGGATTGATAATTTAAAATTACAGAAACAGGTTGATTTTTTGGATTCACACCCTTCATGTGGAATAACTTTTACCCGTTGGGTACGATTGAGAGATGGAAAACTATCCATTCAACCGGATGAAAGTGCAAAACATAAGCGTTTCAGTAAAGCCTTGTATGAAAGTTTTTTGTTATGGCATAATAAAATTCGTGCGACAACTGTTTGTTTCAGACGAACATTATTTGATCAATACTGCAATATTGATGATTACATATCACTTGATTTTCAAACAATTGACTATCCTGTGTTTTTATCTATCATTAAACATTCAGATATTTACTATTTCCCGACACCTACTTCTGTATACCGTATTTTAGAAACATCAATCAGTCACAACCGGAATTGGGAAAAGGCATTGAAGTATCAAATTGGTATTGAACAAATGAGAAGTTATATTATTTCACTATATGGCAAGGGCAATTTGTCTGAATTTAAGATTATTTTCCGCGAAAATTATCTTAAATTCAGAATGGCACTCAGCTATCGAAAAAATTGTACGGCATTTCGTTTTCTTATCTGGGAAATATTAACTTATAGTTTTAAGAAATTAATGAAATCACAGTTATTTCATTGAATTTTGAAACCATATTTAAGAACCAATTTATGTAACACCCTTCATCTATGTATTATTTTTTATATTCTA
>CAIYTJ010000297.1 GCA_903929065.1 uncultured Bacteroidales bacterium
GAAAAAATTAAATCATTTTCAGGCAAATGAAAAAGGTGGATTTTTATGGCTTCTTGCTATTGCAATTGTAGCTCTGGCAGGAGCATGGTATGAAACCGGTGTGGATAACGGATGGTGGTAAACTTTTGTATTTGTGAAATTTAAATTTATGGGGTAGTTTTTAAATAACTACCCCATTTTTAAAATAGGCTTTATGAATTTAATTAAGGTGACTGTGTTGTTTCTCTTTGTTCTGTTTAAGTGCACTTTTTCTTCTGCTCAGGAGAATTGTAATTTCATTCTTTTTGATGAAAAACCTGTATTGTTCAGTATGCAGCAAATGGACGAAAATTATTTTTCATCTATTAGAATTTTGAATGAATTAATCAATCCAAAAAAGAAGAAAAAAATAGCTGCTTTTTTAGCATTACCTGAATTGTTTCTTATGCCAATTACCCATGAAGAAGGTCACAGATCAATACTCACTTATAATAGCATAGGCTCAATATCTCATCCATATTTTAATAATCAGGGAGTTGCGATGGTAGTTGGAGTAACTGATGATGAATTAATTAATTTAAAGAATAAAAATATTGCAGAATACATACGTTTACACACTGCAGGAATTGAATCTGATATTGCCATGCTTAATAAATCAAGAGAAATTATGGAAAAAATAGCTCGTAAACGCGATTTTCGTTCAATATTTAAACGCTGGTTCTGGCGGCTTTTTGTTTTAGGCATTGTAGGCATCGTTTTGATGTTTGTTTTTATAAATGCAGGCTGGATTGGATATTTGCCTAATATTGAAGAGCTTCAAAACCCAAAAAATAAATACGCTACCGAAATTTATTCATCCGATCAACAATTATTGGGTCGGTTTTTCTTCAATAAACAAAATCGCGTTGGAGTACATTACAATGAGATTTCAAAAAATGTTGTGAATGCATTGATTGCAACCGAAGATGTGCGGTTTTATGATCATTCCGGGATAGACGGCTGGGCGGTAAGCCGCGCCATTGTAAAAACCGGAATTATGCATAAAACAAATTCTGGCGGTGGAAGCACTATTACACAGCAACTTGCAAAACTTCTGTATTCACCTCAGGCTACGAATTTTATTAGTCGTGCATTGCAAAAACCAATAGAATGGGTTATTTCTGTCAAATTAGAACGATTATATACAAAAGAAGAAATTCTAACCATGTATTTAAATCAATATGATTTTGGGAATAATGCAGTTGGTATAAAATCAGCTTCTCAGATATATTTCAGCAAATTACCGGCTAATCTGAAAATTGAAGAAGCAGCAACTTTGGTCGGAATGTGTAAAAATTCGTCGTATTTTAACCCGGTAAGAAGGAACGAACTTACCCGTCAACGTAGAAACGTGGTTCTGAACCAAATGCGAAAAGCTGACTATATTACCAGTCACCAATTCGACTCATTAAAGGTCGTTCCGCTTACACTCAAATATCAGAAAGTTGATCACAAATTAGGTCCTGCTGCCTATTTCAGAGAATATCTTCGAAGTATACTCATGGCAAAAGAACCAGACGAAAGTGATTATCCAAGCTGGCAAAAGGGCAAATACGAACAGGATAAAAAGGCGTGGGACACTAATCCTTTGTATGGATTCTGCAATAAAAACAAAAAACCGGACGGCTCTCCATACAACATATACACTGATGGTTTGAAAATTTATACTACTATCGATTCGCGTATGCAACGGTATGCAGAAGAAGCTGTTGCTCAACATATGCAGGATCTTCAAAAGTCATTTTTCAAGGAAAAAAGAAAAAGAAGCTATGCTCCGTTTGCACGAAACATGAAACAGGAAGATATTGATGCAACGTTGAACCGTTCCATGAAACAATCCGACCGTTATCTGAAAATGAAAGCTGATGGAAATTCCGAATCAGAAATACGAGCTTCTTTTGGAGAAAAAATTGAGATGCAGGTTTACTCCTATGATGGAATGGTTGATACCATTATGTCGCCAATGGATTCTATCCGTTATCATAAATACTTCCTGCGATGCGGCTTTATGTCCATGAATCCACACACCGGCGAAGTGAAAGCGTATGTCGGTGGTCCGGATTTTTCTCAGTTTCAGTACGATATGGTGAATGTCGGACGCCGTCAGGTTGGTTCGACCGTGAAACCGTATTTGTATACACTGGCTATGGAAGAAGGCATGTGGCCTTGCGATAAAACCACCTGGCAACCCACCACTTTAATGGATGGAACAGGCAAACCATGGACACCAAAAACCACAACAAAAAATAAGAAAGTCGGTGATATTGTTTCTTTACGTTGGGGATTATCGAACTCCGACAACTGGATTTCAGCTTATCTAATGAGTCTGTTTACACCGGATGCGATGGTAAAACTGATGCGATCATTCGGTATTACCGGTCCGATTGATCCGGTTGTTTCGTTGTGTTTAGGCCCTTGTGAAATTTCTGTTGCTGAAATGGTTGGTGCATATACCGCATTCCCCAACAAAGGAATTCGCACGGAACCGGTTTACGTTTCGCGTATTGAAGATGCTAACGGCAATGTAATTGGAAAATTCACACCACAAATGCATGAGATTTTCAGCGAGACAACTTCCTATAAAATGATTTATATGATGCGTGCCGTGGTTGATGGCGGAACGGGTAGTCACATCAGAAGTAGATATGGGCTTAATATGCCAATGGGCGGTAAAACCGGAACAACGCAGAATAACTCCGACGGTTGGTTTATGGGCTATACACCTTCACTCGTTTCGGGCGTTTGGGTGGGAGGCGAAGACCGTTCCATTCACTTTGACAATATTGCAGAAGGACAAGGAGCCACCATGGCACTGCCAATCTGGGCACTTTATATGAAGAAAGTATTGGCCGACCGGGAACTGGGATATTCAGCGTCAGAACAATTTGATGTTCCGGGTTCATTTAATGCCAATTCCGGTTGCGAAGAGAATGCTTTTCAATAATTAATTTTTAATCTGAAATCCTTGAAAAAAGTTTATTTTATCGTCATTTGCCTTTTGTGCCAGGTTGTTGCTATGGCACAGCTGAATACCGAACGTATTCTTACCATTGGCCAAAATGCTTTGTATTTCGAGGATTATGTACTTTCCATTCAGTATTTCAATCAGGTTATCAAGATTAAGCCCTATCTGGCTGAACCCTATCTTGACAGAGCCATTGCGAAGATTCAGTTAGGTGATTACCAGGGTGCCGATGAGGATTGCACCAAAGCCATTGAAATAAATCCATTCTTACCACAGGCTTATTATGCACGTGGTTTTGCACGACGAAGAATGACTTTTTACGACGAAGCCATTGCTGATTTCACCAAGGCACTCGAATTTAGTCCAAATAGTTTGTATTTGCTTATGAACAGAATGGATGCGCTTGATTTAAAAAAGGATTACAAAGGCGCCATGACCGATCTGGATACTTATTTAAAGCTGAGTCCAAAAACCTACAATTTATTATACGAAAAAGGCAGGTTGCAACTGGAATTGAAAGATACGGTAGCTGCCGAAAGCTCGTTCAACCTGTATATTCAGAAAGACAGTATCAACCCAATGGCCTGGAGCGCCCGGGCTATTTTACGTATGCAGCGGAATGATAAAAACGGTGCATTGAGTGATTATTCGCAAGCCATTAAACGAAACTCAACGTATGCCGGCGATTATATCAACCGGGGAATTATAAACGTAGAGAAAAAGAATTACAAACAAGCGCTCCTCGATTATAATATGGCTGTGAAACTGGACAAAAACAGTGCGTTGATCTATTATAACCGTGGATTATTGCGTGCCAGTCTGGGTGACTACAACAACGCATTGACCGACCTAACAACCGTTTTAAAACTGGATACGACCATGACAGAAGCCTTGTTGCAAAAGGCACTGGTTGAATCGGAATTAAAGGATTACAGAGCAGCTATCAAAGACTTCAAGAAGATAATTACCAAATACCAGTACTTTGTGCCGGCTTATTTCGGAGTTGCACAGGCTGAAGCAGCTATGGGCAATCAGAAAGCTGCCTTCCAGTATCAGCAAATGGCCACCAATATTGAAAAGAATAAAGATTACATTACCCGCAAAAACAGAGAAACCATTAAGGCCGAAAATAAACTGGCTTTGAATAATCAAAAGAGCACCACCAGTAAGAAAACGGAAATGTTCAACCGGTTTGCGGCACAAAATATCGACGATACTGATAATGATACCGAATCAAAGTACTCTAATGATGCTACTCGTGGAGCCGTTCAGGATAAATATACGGATATTATTAATGAAAAAAACTTTGTACTGACGTATTATGCAAAGTCAGACGAAATAAGACATACCAACGTATACTACCCAACCGTTGAGGGATATAATAAGCTGAAGAAACTGAGTTCCGTCTTAAAGCTCACCAACAATGAATTACCACTAACACCCGAGCTAATCAACAATCATTTCGAAGCCATAAATGAAATCTCTGCCAAACTGGATAAGGATAATCAGAACGCCGATATTTACTTCAACCGCTCACTGGAGTTTGCCATGGTCCAGGATTTCAGCAGCGCCATCGAAGACCTGAACAAAGCCATTACGCTTCGTCCGGACTTTATGCTGGCTTATTTTTGCCGGGCAAATATTCGGTATAAATTAGTGGATTATAATAAGAATTCGGCAGATGCTGGTAATAAAACCATCGATGATAAAACAAAGAACAAGAAAATGGCTCCTGAATCAAAATCTATATTCGATGTGGGTTTGATTATGGGCGATTACGAAAAAGTGAATAAGTTGAACCCTGATTTCTCATTTGCTTACTACAATAAAGCCAACATATTGTGTACGCAAAAAGACTTCCAGACCGCTATTTCAAATTATACCAAAGCCATTCAGCTTGATGCCGACTTCGCCGAAGCGTATTACAACCGCGGACTCACCTATTTGTTTATCGGAGAAAATGAGAAAGGACTGGCCGATTTGAGTAAAGCAGGAGAACTCGGAATCTACAAGTCTTATAATCTGATTCAGCGGTTTAAGAAATAGTTGGTAGTTTATAGTCAATAGTTTATAGTTTATAGTCGGTAGTTGCATTAAGTAACTGAAATTTAAAAGAATCTCGATAATATTTGAACTATAAACTATAAACTATTGACTATAAACTAATCAAAGCCTTATCGCAAATTTCTTCAAACGCGCATCGAGCATGTGCGACGGAATAATCTGTTTTACACATTCGGCTACGGCGTTCAACACTCCTTCGCGCACAAAATCATGACGGATAACTACCGATATTTCGCGGGTGGCTTCCGGCCGTACAATTTCACGCAGGTTCAGTTTTTGTTTCTCGTTCAGCAAGTCGATATGAAGTTCGGGAATAACGGTGTAACCGCCATTAAAATCCACAATCTTTACCAACGTGTCAATGCTTCCGGCCTCGTAAGTGGATGATTGTACCGGTTTATCCGTACAGAAATTAAACACCTGGTTACGCAGGCAATGCCCTTCCTCCAGTACCCACAGCTTATCCAACGGCATATCGCTTGCCGAAAGTTCCGTGCGGCTATAAATCGGTTCGGTAGGTGCGATATACGCCACAAATCTCTCGTAATACAGCGGCACTTCCAGTATTTTAGGATCTTCGAGCGGCGTAGAAAGTATAGCCATATCAATTTCAGCCACACGCAATTTCTCAATGATAGTGCCGGTATGCATTTCGCTTACTTTCAGGGTAATCTCCGGGTATAAATTTTTAAACGACGCGATAAATTGTGGCAACAAATACGGTGCAATAGTGGGTATAATGGCCAGATTCAACGTTCCTGAAAGGTTACTTTTCTCGGATTGCACACTTTCTTTCAGCTGATTAGCCTGATAAATGACAACCTGTGCCTGCTTGATGATTTGTTCACCGATTTCGGTAAGTTCTATGGGCTGGCGCGAACGGTCGAAAATACGGCAATCCAGTTCGTCTTCCAGTTTCTGAATCATGGCGCTGAGGGTGGGCTGCGTAACGCCGCACATTTCGGCGGCACGCACAAAGTGGCGTGTTTTTTCCAACGCCAATACATATTCCAATTGTTGTAGAGTCATAGTGTATAGTTTTTTTCTATGCAAAGATAATGATTATTTGATTTAATTGATAATAAAAGACCCTTCAAATCTATTTATTGAGATGAACTAATAAAATATTCAGGATAAATTAAATATTTCTTCTTTATGAAGTAATAGATTCAAAAAGAACAATTATATTTGTAACTCTTATTTCAATGTATTATACTGTACAGTTTAATTATCTAAACTATACAGTATATTATGTTGAACTGTACAGTTTAATTATCTAAACTATACAGTATATTATGTTGAACTGTACAGTTCAATATTAATAATTTATTATGTTTTTGCTAATCTATCAGGTAATTTCAACTAAAACATCGAGAATAAACCACTAAATCATCCCGAACAATGAGCGTACAATACAAAATGATGGGTAAAAATGATAATTTAAACCCGGCTGACCAGAAGGAAAATGGGTATTACCCTGTAGTTGTCAGAAAGAAAACCATTGGTATAAAGGAACTTGCCGAGAGGTCGTCAAGCCGGTGCAGAATGCATCCTTTCGAAATGGAAATGGCCATAAAAACTGCTCTCGAAGCCATACAAGAAGAACTGCTTGAAAGCAATAACGTTTGCCTCGAAGGATTTGGCACTTTTTCACTGAAAGCCGAAAGCCGTAACGTGACGAACCCCGACGAACTGCGTGCAGAATCTATTTTTGTCAAAAAAGTCTCGTTTAAATGTTCTCCTATTCTGCTTAAAGAGCTGAAAACAGCCACATTTGTAAGGTACAATGAAAAATAAAGATCAAAAATCTCTTACCAATATTGTTTTCTATCTTTATTTTAAGTTATTCTACGAATTATTGTGTTAATCCAGAAATTTGTTTTTATCTTTGGGGTGGAAAAAATTAAAGTAACAAAAACGACACATATAGCAGATATATGGACACCTGGTGACGATATAAACTGTTAGCTGTCATTAAAAAAACAAAAACAGACTTAGTCAACGCTAAGAATTTAAACACTATGAACGAATATCAATTTGAATACTCAAAAAATATAGACACACTTTTAGTACTATTGTCGTCCTTCTTATCTTTTATTATTGCGCTGTTTGTTGTGATGGAGATATTTAATTTATTTGATAGTGAAATGCCTCAACTTTTTAGTTTAATATTGGTGATAATACCAATTTTGGTTTTCAGATTATTTAAAAACAAGCTGGGTCGACATAGCATTGCAAAAATAACTTCTAATTCTGTTGAATTCAATTTTAAAAATGAGACAGTCAGAACAATAAATTTCAGCGACTTGACTTCTTTCGAATATATTAATGGGAAAAATGGACCAGTCCTTTATCTAAGAAGTAATAACGATCGACTTAAAATATTTGCACTCGATTATTGTTGCAAC
>CAIYTJ010000298.1 GCA_903929065.1 uncultured Bacteroidales bacterium
GCGCTTTACCATGCGTTGGTGGCAGTCATATTTCCTTTTCTGGCTTATTTAAACAAGGGTATACTGCCCGAAACCAGGGAGGAATGGATCATTATGATAGGTGTATTTCTTAGTGCCTTCTTTGGTTCGTTGTTTAAACGGGGAGTAACCAACTCGAATGGAGAGTTATTTAAAAGGGAGGCAAACTAGTTGACAGTTATCAGAAAACAATTATTAATTATAGAAAATGAAAGCAATAGGAAAATTTATATTGCTCGACCTATCGGAATTCGATGCATGGCTCGAAGCACAGAAAATAGTACGGAGAATATCGTTGATTCAACAACATCACACCTATATTCCGGCTTACAAGCAATTTAATGGCAGTAACCATTTTCAGCTCTGCCAAAGCATGGAACAGGCTCATAAGGAGCGAGGCTTTGCGGAAATAGCCCAGAACTTCACCACCTTTCCAGATGGAAAAATTATGGTTTGCCGCAGTCTGAATACCATTCCGGCAGGAATCAAAGGCGTAAATACTCCGGGTATTTGTATTGAAAACCTAGGAAACTTCGACAGTAAAAATGATAGCATGACTGCTCAACAAAAAGAATGTATTGTTCATATTACCAGTTCAATATTACATTGCTTCAAACTTGAAGCTAATGAAAACACGGTAGTTTATCATCATTGGTACGATTTGAATACCGGGAAACGAATCTTACATGAAGGTACAGGAACTACCAAAACCTGCCCAGGAACAAATTTCTTCGGAGGAAATACAGTGGAGGCTTTTAAGGTAGGATTGCTGCCCTTGCTGAAAAAATAAAGAAATTAAAATCAGAAATAAATCAAATTATTTAATAAAAAATGTTTAACAGATTCGAACCAAACGTAAAGACAACCATTGCTTTCCTGAAATTACTTAACGTAAAAGTAACCGATACAACAGTAGATGAAACCTTGCAAAATCATCCCGATTGGCCAAGTTTACTTTGTATCAGTGATTCTTTAAATAAGTGGAATCTTCCAAATGCAGCAGGAAGGATTGAAATATCAGAGATAGATCAACTCCCTACTCCATTTATGGCTTATACAGGTAGGTTTGATAATTCATTGGAAATTGTTTCGGATGTTTCAGAGTCCAAAGTTCTACTGTATTCCACAAAAAAGGATAAATTAATTACTGAAAATAAGGCAGATTTCTTGAATCGTTGGAATGGAATTTATCTTATAGCAGAAAAGAACGAGAAATCGGGAGAGAAGAACTATGAATTAAATAAAAGGAACTCATTTCTTAAATGTCTAATTCCTGCTTCGTTGCTTATACTCCTGACAATTATTTCACTTCTCTTTCTACAACGGAATATTGAACTGTCGGATATCAGTAGCATTATTCCTGTTTACTTTCAATATTTGATTTTGTTTATTGGAATTATAGTTACTTCTCTTTTACTTTGGTATGAGATTGACAGCAATAATCCTATTCTTCACAAGGTTTGTACGGGAATTGTAAAAGGAAATTGCGATGCCATCCTGAGTGGCAGGCAATCAAAAGTTTTTAGTTGGTTAAGCTGGAGCGAAGTAGGATTTTTCTACTTTGTAGGCGGGTTGCTCACTTTGTTATTTGCCGGAACACTTACTGATTCTATTGCCACTGTTGGGTGTTTGAATGTGTTGGCTTTGCCATATACCGTTTTTTCCATTTATTATCAGGGACGGGTAGCTAAGCAATGGTGTGTACTTTGTCTTTCGGTTCAAGCACTACTATTATTCGGGGGTATTAATGTAATTGCAAGTGGATTTTTATTGTCTGTTTGGGATTTACAACTTTCAGTAATTAGTAAAAGTATCTTGCTTTACCTCACTCCTGTTTTGCTTTGGTATGTCTTAAAACCCTATCTGCTAAAACTTCAGGAGGCTAAAAATACTAGAAGAGAATATTTGCGTATTAAATTTAATTCGGAAATTTTTGAAACACTTTTCAAGAAACAAAACCAAATCACAGTTCCGACAGATGGCATTGGAATTGACTTTGGAAATCCCAATGCAAATAATATATTGGTAAAAGTTTGTAATCCATATTGCGGGCCTTGTGCTATAGCACACCCAAAAATTGAAAAACTGCTTGAGGAAATTACTGATTTAAAAATTAAAATTATATTTGCAACACCTAATGCACCTGAGCATGATGCATACAAACCAGTTGCACACTTATTGGCTATTAGAGACCAAGATAAAAATGGTGAAATAATGAAGCAGTCCTTAAATGATTGGTATCTTGCTGAGAAAAAAGATTACGAAAAGTTTGCTACGAAATATCCAATAAATACAGACCATGAAAAACAAGCATATAAAATAGAAGCTATGTATAATTGGTGTAAAGAAATGGAAATAATTGCGACACCTACTATTTTTATTAATGGATATCAACTTCCCTCTGTTTATGATATTGGAGATTTACAGTATTTCCTACTATACTAGATATATAAATAGATTATTTGCTAAAAATTCAATGATAAGTTCAGTGCACGGTGCTTATAGTTGCCATTGGATAAATAAAATAATCGGAGTGATTTGCAACTATTACTTCATAAACAAAAAATAATCAAATGAAAACATTAAAAATGAACCTTGAAAGTATTCAGGGTAAACTTAGTCGAATGGAAATGAAGAACATTGTGGCTGGTTCTGATGGAACACAATCCTGTGCGGGTAAAATTCAGAGCAATTGTTCTGGGGGTTGTACAGATGGGTTTAATAATAAGGGAAATTGTGGTTGGATAAGCATTCAAGGTCTGACAGGATGTTTGTGTTTTGCCACATAAAATTGACTTTAACCATTAGTGTAAAAACCTTTGTAATAATATTGATTTAGTGCAATATTATATGAA
>CAIYTJ010000299.1 GCA_903929065.1 uncultured Bacteroidales bacterium
CAAGAGAAGCCTAAAAGAAGCAACTTATTTTGTTTTATAACTACAAGAATATTTTGATTCCTTTTCCTTTGAATGAGCCAAATAATAACTCCAAAGCACAATGAAATTAGAAATGCTGCAAAAAGTGAGTGTAAAAAAGCATGATGAGAATACCAAAATTTTGAAGAATAAATTCCTTTTCCAGTGTTCTTTAATCCAAATAACTTTCCAACTGTTATATCAAACTTCGACCACAAACTAATTGCATCAAAATCAGGAAATGCACCACCAAAACCTGACAAAGAAACAATGGATAGTTTTTCTAAAAATCCTTTTTTTGAAAAGCCTGCCAATACTGTTCCTACTGCAATACCAGATAATGTATGAGTCAGAATATCCATTTCAAAAATTTCAATTCAACCCACCGGGATTGATGTTACTGACTACTATCATTCCAATCGTAAATCTAAAATCACAAATCGTAAATTCTTCTAAACGTCTTCTTCCACCACCAGATTATCAATTATAAAGTTCTGACGTTCGGAAGTATTTTTACCCATATAGAACGACAATAAATCCTGCACGGCATCTTCTTTTTTCAGCGTCACCTGGTCAAGGCGCATGTCTTTGCCGATAAAGTGTTTGAATTCGTCCGGTGAAATTTCTCCCAATCCTTTGAATCGGGTGATTTCGGGATTTGAACCGACCTTTGCCATGGCTGCCAGCCGTTCTTCTTCGGAGTAACAATAGAACGTTTCTTTCTTGTTTCGCACCCGGAAAAGCGGCGTTTGCAGGATATAAACGTGTCCTTTTTTAATCAGATCGGGAAAAAACTGCAGGAAAAACGTAATGAGCAACAACCGGATGTGCATGCCATCCACATCGGCATCGGTCGACACTATCACTTTGTTATAACGCAGTCCTTCAATGCCGTCTTCGATATTCAGCGCCGCTTGCAGCAGGTTGAATTCCTCGTTTTCGTAGACTATTTTCTTGGTCAGTCCGTAACTGTTCAGCGGTTTTCCGCGCAAACTGAACACAGCCTGCAAATTTACATCGCGGCTTTTGGTGATCGAACCGCTCGCCGAATCGCCCTCGGTAATGAAAATACATGAATTTTCGGTATCGCCTTTCGAGTCGTTGTAATGCGTGCGGCAGTCGCGGAGTTTTTTATTGTGCAGGTTCACCTTTTTAGCCCGTTCGCGGGCCAGTTTGGTAACTCCTGCAATGGCTTTGCGCTCTTTTTCCGAATCCTGGATTTTCTGGAGCAATGTGTTAGCCGTTTCAGTATTCCTGTGCAGGTAATTGTCGAGTTCTTTTTTCAGAAAATCGGAAATAAACTTATTCACCGTGATTCCATCCTTCGACATATCGCGCGAACCAAGTTTCGTTTTGGTCTGGCTCTCGAACACCGGTTCTTCCACGCTGATGGCAACCGCTGCAATAATTCCGTTTCGGATATCGGTCAACTCCTGATTTTTGTTGTAGAATTCCTTGATGGTGCGTGCCACCGCTTCACGAAAGGCGCTTTGGTGCGTCCCCCCCTGCGTGGTATGCTGGCCGTTTACAAACGAATAATATTCTTCGCCATACTGGTCGCTGTGGGTAAAAGCAATTTCAATATCTTCGCCGCGGAGATGAATAATCGGATAAAGCGGCTCGGAAGTCATATTCTCATTGAGCAAATCGGTCAGTCCGTTCTTGGAAAAGATTTTTTTGCCGTTGAAAAGAATGGTCAGGCCGGTGTTCAGGTAGGCATAATTGCGCAGCATGGTTTCGATAAACTCATCCTGATAGCGGTAGCTCGTAAAAAGTGTTTCGTCCGGAATAAAATAGACATAAGTTCCGCGGTCGGTATTATCTTCGAAGATTTCACTGTCTTTTACCAGTTTTCCCTGTACAAATTCAGCCCTGCGGCTTTGTCCATCGCGGAAACTCTGCACCACGAAAGTGGACGAAAGCGCATTCACCGCTTTGGTTCCGACACCATTCAGCCCAACAGACTTTTTAAACGCCTTAGAATCGTATTTTCCACCGGTATTCATGATGGAAACCGCGTCAATCATTTTTCCAAGCGGAATGCCGCGGCCAAAATCGCGCACTTCTACGTGACCATCTTTCACTGTCACTTCAATGGATTTTCCGGCACCCATGCGGTATTCATCTATACAGTTATCCAGCACTTCTTTCAACAACACATAAATTCCATCATCGCCATGCGTTCCATCGCCCAGTTTTCCGATGTACATTCCGGGACGGCGACGAACGTGTTCGAGACCTTCTAGGGTGATAATATTACTATCGCCATAATCGACCTGTTGTATAATTACTTGTTCTTCCATAGAAATATAATTTCCAATTATCTAATTCTCAATTTCCAATTTTTAATATCGCGAAGCACTATCGTGCAATCCAACTTTCGGGATTTTGAAGCGTTCTGCCGTTCCAAATCTGGAAATAAAGTTCTGTTTTATTGTCATTCTCATCGTCGGTATAAATTTTACCGATAGGTTGTTTGGCAGTCACATGATCGCCCACACTCACAAAAATCTGGGTCAGGTTGGCATAAACCGTACGATAATTCCCATGCTGAATAATAATCATATTGTTGTTGCCCGGAATAAACATCCGCTGTGTCACCACGCCTTCAAAAACCGCACGAGCCGAGCTACCGGCAGGAGTTTGAATATAAATTCCCTTGTTATTGGTGGTCACATGTTTGAGCACCGGATGTTCGTGAATTCCATAATGTCCGCTGATAAATCCGTTAGAAGTTGGCCATGGCAACCGTCCCTGATTACGCTCAAAGTTTCCCGAAACGAGCGTTTCCTCTTTGGTCAGCACAGAAACTGATGGTGATGTTGAGGTTTTCGCTGGAGTAGTTTTGGCCGATGTTGTTTTAGTTGGAGTTTTTGTTTCCGTTTTTAGTGCCGCTTTATTCGATTTGGCTTCATCGGCTAACCGTTTTTGTTCTGCAGCTGCCCGTTTAGCTTCAGCCTTCCGGATTTCTTCAGCAATAATTGCTGAAATTTTATTATTCAGATCGTTGGCTTTTTTCTGTTGAATTTTCAGGTCGGCACGCAGTTTCGCTTCTTTTTTCTGTAAATCGGTAAGCAACACTTTTTCCTTTTGCTGGTCTTTTGTAAGGTTCTTGGCCTCAACTTCCTTTTGTTTCACCACTTTTACCTTGGTGGTTTTTTGAGTCACAATGCTGTCGTTTTTATGAACGATTTCGGTTTTTATCTTTTCAATTTTATACACCTGTTCCTTGCGGTAATCGCTGAATTCCTGTAAATAACGCAACCGCCGGTACGATTGATCGAACGATTTTGCTGATAAAACAAACAGGATTCTGGTGTATAAACTTCGGTTAATATGAGCTTCCTGCACCAGTTTAGCATAATCAGCCTTCAAGCCTTTCAAGTTGTTTTCGAGTTTGGTTTTTTCCTGAGTCAGTTGACCGATTTGTTGATCCATCTTGCCAATTTCGGAACCAATATTTTTTATCAGCTTCTTTCTTTCGTTGATATTTTTAGAAATTATGGTAAGCTTATTCAACGAACTGCTTTTTGACTTTTTAGTTTCATTCAGCATCTTGCTGGTCATTTCCAGGTTTTTAAGCGTTTGTTTTCGCTGTTGCTCCAGTTCTTTCACCGTTTGAGCCGGCAAACTCAAGACAAAAACTGTCCATGCAACAAGTATAAAAACGAAGCGGGTAAATGTCTGTTTTATCATCGATTCTATTTTTTAAGCAATTGATCCAAATCGGCACG
>CAIYTJ010000300.1 GCA_903929065.1 uncultured Bacteroidales bacterium
ACCTGCACAGGTAATTCTGCGAAGGGAATAAGACAAATTCATCCGTTTCATTTTTGGGCTCTCAAAACAATTTATTAATCATTTAATTCATTTGTTATGAGACAAATTATTTTTTCTGCGTTTTTGCTTTTTATGGCAATTACCGCTTTTGGTCAACATGTAATTAAAGGTAAAGTGTTGGACCAAAATGGAAATCCGTTGGCAGGTGCCACCGTATCCATTCAAAACAATTCATTGGCAAAAACATCAAATGACGATGGATCTTTTCTGTTCGAAGGTCTTGAAAAGACCAGTTACAAAGTCGCTTTTTCATTTGTTGGTTATGAAACCCTGGTTCAACAAGCACTTACCGACAAAGAATTAGTCGTAAAACTTATTTCAAAATCAGTGACAATGAACGAAGTCACCGTTAGTTCGCTTCGGGCCACCGATAAATCGCCGGTTGCCTACACCAATGTGAACGCAGAAGAACTAAGCAAAAGGAACCTTGGGCAAGACATCCCCTATTTGCTAGCTTTTACTCCATCGTTGGTTACAACTTCCGATGCGGGAACAGGTGTTGGCTACACCGGTTTGCGAATCCGTGGAACGGATGCCAA
Source organism: uncultured Bacteroidales bacterium (assembly GCA_903929065.1). Classification (GTDB taxonomy): domain Bacteria; phylum Bacteroidota; class Bacteroidia; order Bacteroidales; family Paludibacteraceae; genus Paludibacter. The sequence goes on from CAIYTJ010000300.1 coordinate 600, forward strand.
CCGTATCAATATGACCGTGAATGGTGTCCCGCTGAATGATGCAGAGTCGCACGGAGTTTATTTTGTTGACTTTCCCGATATCGCATCTTCTCTCTCGGCTGTCCAGATTCAACGCGGTGTAGGTACTTCCACCAACGGAGCTGCGGCATTCGGGGCAAGCATCAATATGCAAACCGAACTGCTCAACACGAAACCGTATGCCGAAATCAGTTCTAGCTATGGTTCGTTCCACACAAACAAAAACTCCCTGAAAGTGGGTACCGGTATCTTGTCCAATCATTTCGCCCTCGATGCTCGGTTATCCAATGTAACATCGGATGGATATGTGGACCGGGCTTCAGTGAACATGAAATCGTATTATTTATCTGCAGGATATTATTCCGATAAAACAATTATAAAATTTATTACTTTTAGCGGAACCGAAAAAACCTATCAGGCGTGGGATGGAGTGAGTGGTGATTCATTAAAAACGAACCGGACATATAATGAATTAGGGAAATATACGGATATAAGTGGTAAGACTCAGTTTTATAAAAACCAAACCGACAATTATATCCAAAGCAATTACCAGATACACTGGTTGCAGGAAATAAATCCCGATTTGCATTTCAATTCTACCCTCCATTACACGAAAGGAGCAGGGTATTACGAAGAATATAAAGAAGCCCAAAAGTATTCCGATTATAATTTAATTCCATTTGTGTTAAACGGACGGACGTTGGACAGCACGGATTTGGTAAGGCAGAAATGGTTGGACAACGATTATTATGGATTGACCGCTTCGTTGAATTATGAAACGAAAAAGGTGAATGCTTCTATTGGTGGAGCTGCCAGCGAATATGTTGGTAATCATTACGGTAATGTAATCTGGGTACGCAATGCTAATAATCTGGATGTTGCCAACGAATATTACCGGAGTATTTCCTACAAAGAAGAATCTAATATCTATGCGAAGGCAACGGTGGAACTGGCTGAAAACTTGTACGGTATGGTTGATTTGCAATACCAAATTATCCGCTACAATATGCGTGGAACGGATGATGTGATCGATCCTGTTACCAATACGTTCCGGAATATTGACCAAAGCCATCCGTTTAATTTCTTCAATCCGAAAATTGGGTTAAACTACAAACTGAATAAAAACAACGAATTTTTCGCATCATATTCCATAGCTAACCGCGATCCGAACCAGACGGATTATACCAATGCAGGACTGGATCAAACCCCAACTTCAGAGCGATTGTACGATACGGAGCTTGGATACCATTACCAATCTCCAAAGATTAATCTGGGTGCAAATTTATATTATATGCGATATCGTAACCAATTAATCCTGACCGGTAAAATAAGTGAGATAGGGGAGATGCTTACCTCCAACATTCCGGATAGTTACCGTTCGGGCGTGGAACTTACTGTCGGTGTAAAAGCTGCAGATTGGTTGCGCTGGGATGGAAACCTGACACTCAGCTCAAATAAAATCCTGAATTTTACCGAAGAAGGAGTAGATGTCTACGATGCTGCAGGCAATTGGACCGGAACTCAAAACAATCATTTGGGCACTACTGATATTGCCTATTCGCCCAATGTAATTGGAAATAGTATATTTACTTTTAATTATAAGAACTTTGAATGCGGTCTACAATCCAACTATGTGGGCAAACAATACATCGATAATACGTCAGATAATTTGAGAGCACTACATGCTTATTTTGTGAACAATTTAAGCTTTCAATACTCGTTGAAATTGAAACAAATCAAATCCATTGATTTCCGGTTTTTGGTGAACAACCTCTTCAACGAACAGTATGAAACAAATGGTTATACCTGGTATTCCTATTATCAGGGTGGTCAAAGAATTAATGATCTGCGTTATTTTCCTCAAGCCGGAACAAACTTTTTAATTGGAATTACGATTAAATTCTAACCAAAAGAGGGAAAATAATTATTTTCCCTCTTTTCGTCTCTTATTTCATGATCCTTAATTACAGAGCTTTTCGTTTGAAAATTTTTCTCTTTAAGTGATCGAATATTGTTGTTGAGCGAATTAGTAATAAAACTATGATAGGGAAGCAAGCAATATTAAAAGATTGAACAGAAAGAGCAAAAGCCAGGAGTCCACCTATTAGTAATAATATGTTAAATATCTGATAGAAGAACAATACAATTCTCATTCTCCTAACCCATAATAATATACCTGCAATCAGGTTTAAAGGGTTTAACCATAGAATATTTAGGTTCAACTTTACAAATGGGTGTATTGAAAAAAGCATCATATACCCAACTATAAATCCTGCTAAACCAGTGATTATTAGTAGAGTGGAATCAAAAAATTTATAGTGTTTATGTCTGAATAAATCTAATATTGTTATAAAAACACCAATAAGCAGCAGAATAATTGAAATCGTGTATGGTTTTACAGAAAAAAATGATGCCTTCTCATGAATTTCTTTTTTATTAATAAGAATTCTTTTGTCGTAAATTAATTTTCTTGTTTGACCTTTCTGAGTAATAATTTGAGCCGTTTGAAATGAATTCATTAAATTCTCCGGTAAGAACATAGCCTGACTAGTTGAAGCGAAATGATCTGCATCAACGCCAAAAACAATGTCAATTCCGAATTTCAACCAGGTATCTGTTCCGGTATATAATCCAATCAATTGTCTGTACGTTTTTGCTTCCGAGTCAGGCTCAAAATTAGTATATCCATTAATTGAACTCAATATTTTATCTCTGGGACGTGTAGCACAATTATCATTTACAAAATTGTATCGATAAACCCTGTTTTCAGGTTCATAATTCAATAACAACAAGCTAATAATCTTTTGTCTTTCAGTCAATGTCAGATTTAAAGTTTGTTCCCATACAATTGAATTACGCTGGGCATAGGAAGCTAAAAAATTGCCGGTATCATACACCCCAAGTTGATAATCAGTCTCACCATTGATAAATTTAAAATAGAAATTGGAAGTTTCAAAGTCAAATATCCCGTAGTTGAAAACTACATCAATATTATTCCTTTTGTCAAAAACCCTTATCGCTGTATGACCAAATTTTTCGTAAACCTCTTCGCCCGGTGAGCAAGTAATCAGGCTGACTTTAGCTGAGTCGCTGAATGATAGTTGTTGCGCGCTTGTATTTAAAATGCACAGAAGCAAAATTATTGAAATCAGAATTTTTTTCATATTAACTTTTAAGTTGGATATTACAAAAGTAATTATATTTTTTTGATATTTTGAAAGTTGAATTATTTTGACGGTAATGAAAAAATATAAAAAGTCTAAAATTTTTGCGTATAGTAATCAGAAATATGTCATATTTTTTACTTTTTCAGTTTGTAAATGAGATTTTTTTATATTTTTTATTAGATATCTCAGAAAATTACTAAATTTGTGCTTTATAACATTGTTGTCAAACATATTTCTTACGATTATTTTATGGCAAAAAAGCATGTTTCCGAACTTAAACCATTAGAAGAAATTCTAACAGTTTGGGATGTTCTCACTCCTGATGAAAGACAATTTGTTAGTAATAACTACTCGATTCATCATTTTAAGAAGAATGAAATGATTCATTGTGAGGGTGATACGCCTACTCATATGATGATTTTAGCCAGCGGTAAGGTTAAGGTTTATAAAGAGGGAGTTGGCAGCCGATCGCAAATTATCAGGATGCTTAAGCCAGGAGAACATTTTGGTTATCGGGCTATTATTGCCAATGAAACTTACAATACAAATGTAACTGCTTTCGAAGCGTCGATAGTTTACATGATAAAAGCAGATATTTTCCTGTCGATTTTGCGCCATAATAATGCATTTTGTTATCGCTTTTTGGAAGAATTAGCATCTGACTTAGCAGCTTCTGACGCAAGAACTGTCAATTTGACACAAAAACACATTCGCGGAAGATTGGCAGAGGCTTTGCTGTTGCTGAGAAAGAACTACGGATTAGAAGAAGATGGCGCTACAATTTCAATTTATTTGTCCCGCGAAGATCTGGCAAATTTGTCAAATATGACTACATCAAATGCAATTCGTACTTTATCAAATTTTGTAAATGAGCATGTTATCGCAATGGATGGTCGCAAATTGAAGATTATCGATGAAGATAGACTGCGAAAAATAAGTAAAATGGGATAAAATGAATTCTTCTCAGATTCATGCCACGTATAAATCAGCTTTGCACTTTCTCGCAATAGGGCAGGTGAAGAATGCTTTTGAAAAGACTACTGAATTAATAAACGAATTACAGGTTGGCAACTTTTCCGACAGATTGGAAGATTTGCGGCAAAACTACCATTTCTTACTCCAATATTATGTAACCGGTATTGATGATCCACAACGCAAATCAGTGTATAATAAATTGATAGCTAAATTATTTGTATTGAATTCCGAACTTCAGGAAGAACTTCTGTTTAGAAATTCAACAAATTTCGAATACACACAGAAGCGGTATTACCCTCATACCAAACGCTTTAATTCAAATTCCGAACTATTCAGAGCATTGAATTATTTTTATAACCAAACTATAAATTTAAAGAATGATTCAAGCAATCACGATGTTGAACTGGCCAGATTACGCTCCAATTTCGAACAATTATTGCCTGAATTGTTTGGATTGTTTTGGATTACAACTACTTATAGTGAGGAAGATAAATGGCTTTACAATCAGATTTTAGATGAAAACTATAAAGGTACTCTCGAAAAATCACTTATAATTTCTGCATTAACGTTGAATTTATGGCGGATGTTTGACGAAAGCAAGTTGATGTTGCTTTTTGATGCGTGCCAGTCAGAGAATCAAATGGTTAAGCAACGAGCAATGGTTGGTTTGAGTTTCGTAATGGCAAAACACAATCGCTTTTTGCCATACCTCCCGGCGGTTAGAAACAGATTGGTACTTTTGACAGATGATAATCATGTAGTTGAGAATTTCCAGAATATTTTCATTCAAATTATATCTACAGTAGAAACTGAAAAAATTTCCAGAAAAATGCGGGAAGAAATTCTTCCTGAAGTAATGAAAATCAGTCCAATGCTGAAAGATAAAATGGATCCTGAAACATTGTTGAATGCTGATGAATGGAGCGAAGAAAATCCGGAATGGCAGGAAATACTTGAAAACAGTGGTGTATCTGACAAACTTAAAGAGCTGAGTGAATTACAATTAGAAGGTGCAGATGTTTATATGAGTATATTCTCTTTGTTGAAAAATTTTCCTTTCTTTGGAGAATTGTCTAACTGGTTTTTGCCATTTGACACACAATACTCATCGGTGGCTGAATTGTTCAAAACAGAAGATAACTCGTTGATTTCTGCTTTTTTGGGGAACAATTTGATGTGTAATTCAGATAAATATTCATTTTGCATGAGTATTCTTCAAATGCCTGAATCACAACGTGGGATGCTCAAAAATTCATTTAAAATGGAGGCCGAACAAATGGCTGAAATGACAAATGATGAAGCATTATTAAAACCGGCATTAATTTCAAAGAACATTTCGAAGCTCTATATTCAGGATTTATTCCGTTTTTTCAAACTTTACTCACGACATTCTGATTTTTCAGATATGTTTGGATATTCGCTGAAAATGCACAGGACATTTTTATTTGATATCTTGGCGGGTAATGCAGATTTTAAAACTAATATTGCCGAATATTATTTTTCGAAAGTTCATTATAATCAGGCATTGGAACTCTTCGAAAAGATTCAGTCAGAAACTACTCCAACAGCGGCTTTATATCAGAAAATCGGATACATGTATCAGCAGACATCACAGTTTGCAAATGCGCTCGTGGCATATAATAAAGCTGATATTATTCAACCTGACGATATCTGGACTGTTCGAAAAATGGCACTTTGTTACAGGTTGTCTGGTGATTTTGAAAAAGCACTCGAATTTTATCAACATGCTGATTTCTTGAAACCCGATCAAACATCCATTTTAATGCAAATCGGTCATTGTCTGGTTGAATTGAGAAAGTTTAAGGAAGCATTGAACATTTATTTTAAACTGGATACGCTGGAAGAAGATAATATCAAGGTTTGGAGAGCAATTTCATGGTGTTCATTTGTGACTGGCAATATACAACAGGCTGATTATTACACGAAAAAACTATTGGAAAGTGAACCAACTGCACACGATTATTTAAATCTGGCACACGTTGCATGGTGTCAGCGAAAAATAAGTGAAGCAATTGATTTCTATCGAAAAAGTTTGGAATTGAGACAAAACAATTGGGAAGTATTTGTCGAATCATTCAATGAAGATAAAGCGTATTTGAT
>CAIYTJ010000301.1 GCA_903929065.1 uncultured Bacteroidales bacterium
CCTGAATAGCTGGCCTCAGGATCATAACCGGAATATTTTGAAAAGGTCAACAAATTGGTACCTGAAATATATAATCTGCACGATTCAATTTTTGCAGGTGCAAGTATTTTCTTAGGTAAGTTATAGCCAATTTGTGCATTTTTCAGACGCAAATAACTTCCATCTTCTAGAAAACGACTTGATGCCCAATAGTTTGCTGCATTTCCGTATGGACGTGGCAAAGTTGTTGAAGGATTTGTATCTGACCACGAATTAAGCATATTTGTACTTAAATTTGTAGCTTTTGCAACAACACCTTCCAATAATACGCGGTTACTGTTGTAAATCATGTTGCCTGAAACTCCCTGGAAGAAAACAGACAAATCAAATCCGGCATAATCAATTGATGCGTTTAATCCATAAGTAAATGTAGGGAATGAACTTCCTAGAATCTTTTTGTCTTTATCGGTTATTAAACCATCATTATTTAAATCTTTGTATCGAACATCTCCGGGCTTAATAATTCCGGGAATAACAATCGGAACCTGTTTTCCATTGGCATCGGCTATCAGATTTCCATTTGCATCGCGTGTCGGTTTTCCATCGGCGCCATATTGGTATAAGCCCGGGTTACCATTCGCATCCCTAACTACATAATTATCAAGATCGCTCTGATTCTGGAAAATACCATCAAATGTATATCCATAGAATGAATACAGTGGATAACCTTCTTTTGATACAACGAGGTTTTCACCATTAAATCCCTGACCATAAATTGGCGAACTTGTTCCCATTTTGGTAAAATTATTATTTACAGTTGCCAGGTTTCCACCAAAAGAATAATTTACTTGTTTGTTAATTTTATCGCGCCAGTTTACTGATAACTCAAATCCCTGGTTACGAACCTGACCTACATTTGATGGTGAAGAAAACTCCATACCAATTTGTTCGGGCAATACAACAGTTAAAAGCATATCCTTCGTATCCTTGATATAATAATCCATACTACCGGTTAAACGGTTATTCATCATACCGAAATCTATACCTATATTGGATTGTTCGGTTGTTTCCCATTTCAGATTACCAGTTGGCAATGAGGTCATTGTACCACCAGAAACCATATTTTGATCACCGGTACCAAAAACATAGGTTACAAATTCAGTTCCCTGAGTTACTTTTGGGAAAAAGTTGTTTGAACCAATATTTTCATTACCAATTTGTCCCCAACCGGCTCTAAGACCCAATGTCCCAATTACCGGTTTCAATGGAGCAAAAAATTCTTCTTCAGTAATTTTCCATTTACCGGAGAATGATGGGAAATATCCCCATAGATTATTTTGTGGAAATTTAGTTGAACCATCAGCACGGAAATTGGCAGTAAATAAATAACGGTTATTGTACGTATAATTAACACGACCAAGGAATGAAGCTAATCTTGAACGACCAACACCATCGCCTACTGTACTTTTGGCAGGATCTCCATTAGCCATTGAAATATACCAGTTGTCAGGAGTTGGATACGTTATACCAACTTTTGAACCACCAAGTGTATAATATGAATATTCTGAAACAGAAGATCCAACCATTGCTGAGAAATTATGTTTGCCAATTTCTTTGTTATAAGTCAGGGTTTGTTCAATCGACCATGTCTGATACCGTTGAAAACCTGCAGTAATAAAATTAGTCGGTCCAAAGAAATCAGTAGGTGAAACATAATATTGTTCTTTGAATTCACGATTTCTTCCATAAGATAAATCTATACCAAAATCAGCTTTATAAACCAATCCTTTCATTGGTTTGATTTCGAAATAGGCATCTCCAACCAATCTGTCATATTGAGTTGAAGGATGATCAAACACCGACATACTAATCGGATTAAAATAATTTGTGATAGTGGATGCGGCTACATTATATGAATCATTCACAATGCTTGGTAGCACAGTTCCTTTTGGATAATATGGCAAATCCCATGGAGCAAAACGAACAGCACTGTTTAGTAATGAAGATTGATCACTGTTTGGATTTACTCCACGTGAATCAGAAGTCATCATAGACATGTTTTCTCCAACTTTCAACCAATCGTTTACCTGTGCTGAAGAATTAATACGGAAAGTAAATCTTTTATAGTAGGAAGATAAAATAATACCTTGTTGGTCATAATAACCAGCACTGATTGAATAAGAAGTCTTATCTGTTCCACCGTTGGCAGAAACATGATAATTTTGAATTGGTGCATTCGGTTGGAAAACCACAGCTTGCCAGTCAGTATTTACATTAGACAAATCCAATCTGGTTGAGTTATTAGTATTTGGTAATCCTGTAGGATAATAGGATGATTTACTATTTGCAAAATTAGTATATACCCAATTATTGAAGTCAGTTGGAGTTGTTCCGGTGTAACCCCAGAAAGTTGCTAACTGATTGGAGTTCATTAAACTTAACTCTCTTTCTCTGTTCTGTACGCCATAATAAGCATCTACAGATAAGGTCATTTTACCAGTTTTCGATCCCTGATTGGTAGTAACAATAATTACTCCATTAGCACCACGGGCACCGTATATAGCAGAAGCAGAGGCATCTTTCAGCACTTCTACTGATTTAATATCATTCGGAGATAAAAAATTGATATTGCTACACATAACTCCATCAACAACATAAAGTGGAGATGCATCATTAGTAGTACCAATACCACGGATACGAACCACCATATCCGCTCCCGGTTGACCACTGTTTGAAACCACAGTTACACCCGGAGATAAACCCTGAAGGGCTTTATCTATACTCGATGAAGGAAGTTTACGCAATTGTTCACCTGAAACTGAAGCAACTGAACCTGTCAAATCACTTTTCTTTACAGTTCCGTATCCTACAGCTACAACTTCATCCAATACTACAGCATCAGTTCTAAGTACTATTTTTAGTACTGCGCTGCTGTTTACTTTTTGTTCTGAACTTTGGTAACCAATGTAAGAAAATACAAGGGTTGAATTTTTTTGAACCTGGATTGTAAACTGACCGTTTACATCCGTTATAGTACCTTTACCGGTACCTTTTACAACAACATTCGCTCCGATAACAGGCATGTTATCATCACTAGAAATTACAGTACCGCTTACTTTGAAGTCCTGAGCCCATGCAC
>CAIYTJ010000302.1 GCA_903929065.1 uncultured Bacteroidales bacterium
ATCAGTTTTTGACCAACGATATTGGCTACTATCAGACATACAGTGAATAATAGTCCGAAAAACATAAATGCAACTGATACCTGTTTCTTCATCTTTTGCCGTTTTAGGTGATTACAAAGATAAAAGATTTAATTTATATTTCAATAAAAGACAAGTTTCTCTTAGAAGAATAATATGCAAAACGGGCTGATTCTTTTCGAATCAGCCCGTTTCCTTTTATAAACTATAAACTATCGACTATAAACTACTCGGTAGGTTTCATCACCACTTCAATCACGTTTCCTTGCGAAACGATGGTTTTTAGTGCTGCCTGAACGCTTTCGGGAGTCATGGCTTCAACCGTTGGTACATAGTCGGTAACGAGGTTCAGCTTGTCCTGATAGTAGCGCACCAGGGCAGCAGACCACCAGTTGTTTTGTTCCACGTCTTCCTTGTATTTTTTCAACATATTTTCTTTCACTTTTTTGAAGTCTTCGGCAAGCGGACCTTTAGCAAGAATTTCGTTGATTTCAGAATAAATTATACTTATCAACTTGGCTTGTTTCAGGTTATCGCAGTCGAACTGCATAAGCAGCGAAGCTTCATCTACCGGTGAGTTGGTCATGCTTCCGCGCACGCCCACACCATACGATCCGCCTTCTTTCTCTCGGATACTTTCGAGGTAACGAATATTGAGAATGCTTCCTACTGCAGTAACATTAATGCGGTTAGCCATATTGAAAGGCATGGATGCTGTATAATATACGAAGTTAGATGCTTTCTTCACTTTCATTTCCTTGTTGAAGTGATTATCGGCTTTACCTTTTGGCTTGCGTATGCCATTATCGGTAAAGGTTTGTCCACCTTTTGCCGATTTTAATCCACCGAGATAGGTACAGATAGCTGTTTTCACTTTCTCATCATTCGGGTTAATATTACCGGTGAAGATAAAAGTGAAGTTGGCCGGAACGGCAAAACGTTCCTTGTAAATAGCCAATGCTTTGTCCTGATCAACCTGATCGATAGTTTTCAGGCTCATGATTACCGTACGCGGATTGTGATTGGTCAACATAATATTGACTGAATCGGAAAATGCTTTGCGCGGATCGCTGGCCACATTTGCCAAACTGGCTTTGTAGTTATTGATCAATGCTTTGTACGCATTATCGTCCTTGCGTGGTGCAGTAAAGTGCAGGTAAAGCAACTGCATCATGGTTTCAAAGTCGTTTACGGATGAATTGCCCGAGAAACCTTCGTCGTACGAGCCAATTGTTGGTGTTACACTGGCAATCTTGCCTGTAAGGATTTTTCCAAGTTCTATGGAGTTGTAATCGCCTAATCCGTTGTTGGCAACTACAGAAGCAGCTAAAGTTCCGGATGCGAGGTCAGCCACGTTCTTTACTTTTGAAAGTCCACCCGAGCTGAATGCGTTCAACAGTATCTCATCTTTCTTGTAAGTAGTAGGTTTGAAAACCACTTTCACACCGTTGCTCAAAGTCCATTCTGTAGTACCAAGCGTTTTATTTTCGGACGTTTTGGCTACTTTCCCGGCTTTCGGAATGACCGTGATCAACGGTTTGTTTAATACTTCTTCGGCTTTTGGTTGCAGTTCAGCTTTCTTCGAATTGTCGATAGCAGCACGAATCTGAGCTTCGGTAGGTATTTTCACGGCTTCTTTGTCGGGAGCCATAACAGAAACAATCATGTTGGTATCGGTCACATACGATTTGGCAATTTGATTCACCATATCTACTTTCAACTGTGGCAACATCATTTTTACGGTGTTGTATTCCCATTCAATGCCCGGGATTGGTTCTGTATTCAAAAAGCTGCTTACATATTCAGCCATTATGCGGCTGTTTTTCTGATTATCGCGCTCGTTATATTGTTTTTCAAGATTTTTCATATAATCAATCTTGGCACGTTCCAGTTCGGAATTGGTGAATCCGAAACGTTTAATTTTTTCAGCTTCAAGCAATAACGCCGTGAGTCCTTCCAGTTCTTTTCCTTCCTTTGGCACGGCTATCATTTGGAATGCATCTTTCGATTTCACTAATTCGCCGTATTCTCCGCCACCATATACAAAAGGGGCATCGGCTTGCTGTGTAATTTCCTGGAATCGGTTGGCAATCATGGTGGAAATAAGTGAATTGATAGTCATAAAGCCGTATCCCTGCATCGACATTTTCACTTCAGCCGGTAACTTATCGTGTTTATATTCCAGTTCCACGCGGGTCATGCGGGCTTCTTTATCTTTTACAATCGAAACAATCGGTTCTTTATTGTTTAAAATTGGGAAAATAGTACGTTGAGCTTCATTCGGATCTTTCTTAATTTCGTTGAATAAACTCTTGATTTTGGCTTCCACTTTGTCCACATCAATATCTCCGACAACTAAGATAGCCTGAAGACTTGGGTGATACCATTTCTTATAAAAATCGCGGATAGTCTGGTGGGCAAAGTTATTGATAATGGCAGTATCGCCGATTACATCACGCTTTGCATATTGCGAACCCGGGTATTTCAGCTTGTTCGATTCTTTCCACATACGGCGGTCTGCACCAGCACCCTGACGCCATTCTTCACGAATCACTCCGCGTTCGGCATCAATTTCGGTACCTTCGAGCGATATAAAACTAGACCAGTCATGCATTACCAGCAACGCACTGTCTACAATTCCGTCGCGGATAGTTGGCACATCAGCCAGGTTGTAAACGGTTTCATCCAACGAAGTATGGGCATTAATATCAGCACCAAACTTTACTCCGATACTTTCCAGGTAGTTTATAATACCTTTCCCCGGGTAGTTTTTGGTTCCATTAAAAGCCATGTGTTCCAGAAAGTGCGCCAACCCGTTCTGATTGTCGTTTTCAAGAATTGCACCTACATTCTGTGCAATGTAAAAGTCAGCACGTTGTTTGGGTTCTTTGTTTGCACGAATATAATAAGTCAAACCATTATCCAACTTTCCGTATCGCACTTTTGGGTCGATAGGAAGCGGCTGATACTGTTGGGCACTTAAGTTCACGGCCAGCAGCATCACAAAACTGAAAGTAAACCATCTAAGAAGTCTTGTTTTCATACGATCATTATTTTTAAATTAATTGGCTTATGGAACTCGCAATGTGCATAGGTTCATTATATAGCCCTGTACTAATGCTTGTTTCATACGATTGATTTTTGTTGATTTTTAAGTTCGGTTGCATTCCATCCATACGGTTATTATGGGAATGGATTCATACATTTATATCCTGTTTATGCACTCTTTTTTGATTGTTTATTTTTAAGAAATACAAAGGAAAGAATTATTTTTGAGTTAACCAAATAATCAAGGTGTTTGTTTTCAGGTTATGTTTTTTTGATTGTCGTCATTACTTTCTGGTTAGTTAAAGACAATATTTACCGTGTATACTGTTATTGTATCGGAAGTAAAAAAACCGTAACTTTGTAATCAAAAAAACACGATGGCAGAAGAATTGTTCGTTACACCCGGAGCAGAAAAGAAGGAAATATACGAATCATTGCTTCCACAGTTGGCTGCATTAATAGAGGGTGAGCCTGATCTGACCGCTAATCTGGCAAACATTGCTGCTGCCTTGCGAGAAACTTTCCATTGGTGGTGGGTAGGATTCTATTGGGTGAAGGACAATCAACTGGTTCTGGCACCGTTTCAGGGACCTATTGCCTGCACACGCATCGGTTTTGGCAAAGGCGTATGTGGAACTGCATGGAAAGAAGCCAAGAGTTTGTTGGTGCCCGATGTGGATCAATTCCCGGGACATATTGCCTGTAGCAGCAGTTCGGTGTCCGAAATAGTAGTTCCAATTATTAATATTGAAGGACAGGTCGTCGGCGTACTCGATGTGGACAGCGAATGTTATGACGTACTGGATGATACCGATGTGATTTATCTGGAAAAAGTATGTGAGTTGATTCGGAAGATGTTGTAAGGATACTTAAAGTTATACAACAACCAATTGGCAACTTCGCTGAACAAGGTATTAGTTCAAGAATTTTATTTGAATAATATTATAACCTGAATCATCAATATCATCAATACCAACAATTCCGGCATTTCCAAACGCGGTCCAGGCGGTAACTGATCATGATTTCGTGGGAACCGTAGGAACTTTGGCTGATTCCGCTGATGTTATAATCGTAGCTGTATGATAATTTCAGGTTGCTGGTCAGGTCAACTCCAAAGATCAATCCTATTTCACTCCAGGTACGGTAAAATAATCCCAGTTGAAATGCATCTGCTTCGGGCGTTACTTTAAAATAACCGGTTAGATTTAATTCCATCTGATAAAGACCGGCATTTTCGATGGCACAAACACCGTAGCCCAGATTCACGTAATCATGACTGAATTCATGAAGGGTGGCATACATGAAATTTGCATTGGTGAATTGCTTGTTTATCGGGTAAAAAAGCGAGAAAATATTATTGCTCGCAAATCCGAAACGCCAGTATCGATAAGTCATTTCGGCACCAACATTTGCATTAAAATTATTTTCCTGAACCAGTTTTTGAACGGTCAACGGATCATCAGGTGATTCAAAATTTATCTTTGATTTATCGTAACCAATACTTTGGAAACAACCGGCAACTCCCAGATGCAATTTAGTATCGCGGTTTAATGCGGTGGAATAAGCGTAAGTCAGGTTAATATCGGTTGTAGAAGTATATCCGATTTGATCCTGAACCACCTTTATGCCTAATTGTGTATTGATATTATCCAGATACGTGGTTGCCGAAGCAAAAAATGTAGCCGGAGAACCGGGAAAATCCACCCATTGTTTGCGGGCGGCCATTTTAAACTCCGCCAGGTTTTTTTCGTTGATATAAGCCGGATTGATAAAGAAAGTGTTGTCCCAGTAGCTGTTCAACCGGATATTGGATTGAGCAGCCACCAAAAGGCAGATTATTGTAAAAGTAAAAACAAAAATTAGCTTCCTCATCTGACCATCATCTGATTAACGTAACATATCCCGATTTGGCTTTCATTCCCGAATCGGAAGAATAATACAATACATAGAAATAGGTATCGTTTGCGGCCGGTTTCCCCTTATAATTTCCATCCCAACCAAAACCATCGCTCATTAAAATTCCATTGCGGTTATACACTTTAATGTGCCAGTCTTGCATGAACACATCATTCTTCCCGTCGCCATTCGGGCTAAACGTATTAGCAAGTACCGGACTTGAAATCCAGATTCTTTTCGAAGTTTGCTCAAGACACCCATTGGGGTTTATTACCTGCAGTTTAATATCAAAATACCCATCTTTATTGATATTATAATAATGCGTCATATTGTTACCGGTTTCTTTGGTGCCATCACCAAAATCCCAGTAATAAATGGATTGAGGAATTTCCTGACTCCATACTTTCAATGGTTCATTGTCGTCAACCACATTTTCCTGACTGGATTGAATGGTGTAATTGTACAGGTCATAATAACCGGCATTAAACTTAAGGGTGGAAGAACAACCTGTTTTTGACATACCTGTAACTGAATATGTTCCGGCTCTCTTTATTACCAAGCTGTCACTCAACGAACCGGCATCCCAAACGTACGAATTTGCACCGCTGATATGAACCACCACCGAATCACCCATACAAAATTCAGGCTGTTTATCGAGCACCAAAACCGGTTCTTTTTCAACGATAATAATCTCTTCGTAATTGATGGTACACGACGCAGTAACAATAGCCAGTTTCACCTTGTAACTTCCGGAAGATGGAAATGAATGTTGAGCAATCCGGGTATTAGCAATTGTACCATCGCCAAAATCCCATAAATAGGTATTATTTACGAGCATAGTCGGTAAATCAACATCAAACTGGAATGAATACGTGGCACAACTTACCAGCTGATGGGTGATTCCATATTTCGGAATGGAAACATTGAATGAATAATTTGAACTGCACCCTTTTGAATCAATTACATTTAAAACCACAACGCCTGCCTGACTCGTAACCATAATCTGATTATTGTCCGTACTCACCGTTCCACTCGACCAATACGTTTTATAAGGAGGAATGCCGCCGCTAATGTCGGCCTTACAAACCATATCCACCAGTTTTGTGGAACAGTTATAGTTTGGCCCGGTTGCCACATCAATACTGATTGGATTCTGACGCTTTACAGTAAAGAGGGAATTCTTTGAACAGCCGCCCGCATCGGTTACCGTTACCGAATAATCACCTTCGCCAACATTGGTAATATCTTTAGTTGTCAAGCCGTTTGACCACACATAACTATAAGGCGGAGTTCCGTTCGAAACCAAAAGGCTGATGGAGCCACTGTTGGGATTATTACAATCGAATGCATCCTTGATAGTAGCAGTTACACCCAATTGCTGAGGTTCAACCACTATAAATGATTGTGTCAAAACGCAGGGCGAAGCATCACTGATGGTCACAATATACGTTCCCGGACCGAGGTTATTTCTCACACTTCCGGCCACTGAACTGTCGCTCCATTTAATGGAAATAGGTGGCAAACCTCCCTGAAAATTCAGGTTTATGCTTCCGTTATGTGCGCCGTAACAACTGATGTTTTTTACCACCGGATTAATGGTATAAATGTGCGGTTCACTAATGGTCACTTTCAATGTTTTCTGGCAATCATTTGCATCCAACACTATGGCGGTGTAATCTCCGGCCGATAAATCAGTCTGTGACCAGCCGGTGGCAAAATTACTCCAGACAATCCGGTATGGCGGTGTTCCTCCTGAAGCGGTTACGGCAATTGAAGCATCATTTGTTCCGTTGCAGCTGATTTGTTTTGTATCCGCGGTTGCCATTAATTCTACCGGTTGGGTAATGGTTGCCGAATATGTTCTGGAACAACCGGATTTATCAGTCACCGTAAGATTGTAAATCCCTGATTTGATATTCAATAAGTTTTGAGCTGTCGATGTAAATCCATTAGGTCCTGTCCAGTTATAATGGTATCCAAAAACTCCCGGCGATAATTCGAAAGTCGTTCCGCCTGTTACATTGATAGTAATAGCACCCGAATTGTCTCCAAAACATTTCACATCTTGTTTTACAACATTTATTGCCAGTACCGGTGGTTCGCTGATTACAAAAGATTGAGTAACCGGTCCGCAATTGTTGGCATCGGTTACTGAAAGAATATAAGTTCCCGATGCTAAGTTCGAAAGGACTGTTGTATCGGCAAATGCAACTCCGTTCTTTGTCCAGCTTATGGTGTATGTTGGTGTTCCACCTGATATTGTAACATTGATTTCGCCATTTGAAGCACCATTGCAGGTAATATCTTTCTTGCTGACAGTATTTATCTGAATCTTGGAAGGTTCGGTAATAGTATAACTGGTACTGAACGGACAACCACCTTTTTCTGTAATATTCAGGTAATATTTTCCGGAAGCCAAACCGGAAATTGAAGCAGAACTTGAAAAAAAACCATTCGGTCCTGACCAAGAAATAGTGTATGGCGGGATACCACCGGTAATATTGGTTTGAATCGAAGCATTGTTTCCGCTTGCGCAGGTATTGTTTTGAATAATTGCATTAGGATTTATCAATGGGTTTACTTTCACAGTCACCAAAAATGGAGCACCATCGCAGGTTCCGTTAGTCGGTGTAACGGTGTAAGTAGCTGTTGCCAACGAAGTAGTGGTATTGA
The DNA here is from genome assembly GCA_903929065.1 of uncultured Bacteroidales bacterium. Taxonomy (GTDB): domain Bacteria; phylum Bacteroidota; class Bacteroidia; order Bacteroidales; family Paludibacteraceae; genus Paludibacter. The sequence goes on from CAIYTJ010000302.1 coordinate 7,636, forward strand.
CCAGCGTCTGACTTATTTCAGTTTGGAAAACAGGTTGTTCCTGACCACCGGTGATAGCTCCCGCAGGATTTATATCCGGTGCTGACCAGGTATAAGTAGTTCCAACCGGCACTACATTTCCATTCAGATTTGCAGGTGTAACGGTGAACGTTCCTCCGCTGCATATTTCAAGATTGTAACTGGAAATATTTGCCGTAACCCGTGTTGTAACCTGAGCAATATCCGAAGTCAACACCGAACAACCGCCGGTAGGGAATGTGATTATGCAATAATAATACGTAGTTCCAAGTTTAGTTGTTGGTGGATTATAAACAGAATCGGTAGCACCCGTAATTAAAATTCCCGGCGAGTTTTTTACTGTATAATAATACCATTGGAAAACCGGTTTCCCCACACCATCCTGATAGGACACCGACATTGGCTTAGCTGGCGAGAACTGACAAACAAGGCTAGAAACCGGTTGGTCGGTAATTGTTGGGTTGATATTGACACTCACCTGAGCTGTTTGAGAAACAACACCACAACCCGGGCCATTAAATTGTGAAATCACACAATAGTAATAAGTTGTACCGATGTTTGATGATTGAGGCGTATAAATTTGCTTGGTAGCTCCGGTTATGATAATCCCAGTTGTATTATCATTTACCGGATTACTATACCACTGATATAGGAATGTACCGACTCCACCGGTAGCAGTCACACTTAAATCCTGTGGAACAGAATTCTGGCAAATGGCTTGCGAAACAATTGGTTGAACAGTTACCACCGGATCTGCCACCACAACTATTTCAGCCACATCACTTGTTACCGAACCGCAGCCGGTTCCGGTCATTGTAATTACTGCATAATAGTAATATTTTCCTCCTGATGTAAAAACCGGAGGATTATATGTCAGATTGGTTTCGCCTGTCAGAATATTTCCACCAGTGGTTGAATTGGTTGTATTTGAGTACCATTGAATGGAACCGGTTCCAAAGCCACCGGAATAAGCAACACTTAACGGTGCAGTAATCGAACCTCCTTCACAAACCGATTGAGTAGTTTTTGGCTGGGTAGAAATCACCGGCAACGAATGTACCAAAACACTGGCAGTTGCCGAAGTCATCACAGAACAACCGCCCATTGGTAAAGTTATTTTGCAATAATAATAGATTGTTCCAAGGGAAGTAGTCGGAGGATCAAAAGTCTGATTGGTGGCCGTTGCAATCGGTGTACCGGTCGTCGTATCATCAATCGCGTTGCTGTACCACTGATACGAAGGAGTACCGCCACCATTGATATAAGTTACCGACATAGTGGTTGCAATTCCATTTTGACAAATCGTGCTCGATTGAGGTTGATTGGTTATGGTCGGGAACGGATTTACATTCACTGCAGCAGTTTCAGAAGTTACATTACATCCGGGTCCGTTCAACTGTGAAATTTCGCAATAATAATACATTGTTCCGATGGAAGAAGTTGGCGGCGTGAATGTTTGGGCAGTTGCACCGGTGATTAAAGTACCGCTGGTAGTATTGTTGGCAATATTACTGAACCATTGATACACAAACGTGCCGACTCCGCCTGTAGCTTTGACCGATAAATCAACCGGTGTTCCACTTGGGCAAAGTGTTTGCGAAACCAACGGCTGCTGGATCACGACAGGATCGGATACAACATCAATTTCAGCCACATTACTTGCCACTGAGCCGCAACCGATACCTGACATGGAGATTTCTACATAGTAATAATATTTCCCAATGCCTGAAAAAGCTGTTGGAGTAAAACTGGAATTTGTTGCATTGGCTACAGGTATTCCACCGGTGTTAGCATTAGTTGTATTCGAAAACCACTGGTAGGTTGCAGTTCCCAATCCGCTTGTAAAAGCCACACTTAATGGTGCATCAATTGCCCCGCCTTCGCATATGGATTGCAGCGCTTTCGGTTGAATGGTGATTTTTGGCAGCGGATTGACAGTAACAACGGCAATATTCGATGTCAAATCAGCACAACCGCCTTCGGGATATGAAATAATGCAATAATAGTAAATTGCTCCAGGTACATTTACCGGTGGATTATAAGTTGCATTGGTCGCACCGGCAATCGGAGCTCCTGAAAGAATGCTCACTGTATTGCTATACCATTGGTAATGTGCAGTGCCAATACCAAATTTTGCAGACACCGATAGCATATTCGGAATTCCATTCTGGCAAACCGTGCTCGAAAGCGGTTGCAAAACAATTACCGGTGTTGGATTAACGGTTATTGTAAATGATTTTGACAAACCGGTACATCCTTTATCAGAAGGTGTAATGGTGATATTGGCTATAACCGGAATTGTATCCGTATTTATAGCTGTGAAAGGAGAAATGTTTCCTTTTCCGCTTGAAGCCAAACCGATAGATGGATTGTCATTGCTCCAATTGTAAGTTGTAGTTGGTATATTTCCGGTGAAATTCACCGCTGTTGTCTGAAATCCATGGCAGATATTCTGATTCGAAGGCTGATTAACCGTTGGTGTTGGATTGACGGTAATGGTAAATATCGCTGGAGCTCCGGGACATCCATTGGCAGTTGGTGTTAAAGTAATTGTTGCCACAAGAGGTGAATTTCCAGAATTCAATGCGGTGAAGATCGGCACACTGTCATTTCCAGTTGCAGCTAAACCAATAGCCGGTGTGTCATTTGTCCAGACGAAAGTTGTGCCCGGAATATTAGCTCCAAAAGTGACTTTACCCGATTTATCGTTATTACACAAGATGACATTCCCAACTGGAGTAATAACCGGCAGTGGTTTTACGGTTATTGAATAAAAAGCAGTATCTCCGGCACAACCGGTTCCATTATTTATCGTTGCAACTGCAGCGTATTTTACGGTCAGTGGATTTGAAGTGGTATTTACCAGATTTTGAACCGGAATTGAATTCGTTCCTGACAACGTTGCACCCGATATTCCCGCCGGAACAGTTGCTCCCCAATTAAACGAAACAGTTCCAACCGTTGAACTTGTAAGAGCTACCGGAGCGGTTGCATTCCCTGAACAAACTATCTGATTCGGAATGACAAATTGAACAACAGGTTTTGGATTTACCGTTACTACAACATTGAATGAATTATTGGTGCAATTCCCCAAAATCATATTCACCGTGTAAGTCGCCGTTGCAATTTGGTCAGTTGTGTTAGTCAGGGTCTGCGAAATGGATGCCTGGGCCGTTGCTTGTGCGCTGCCACCCGTAATTGAACCGGCAGGTGAAATTACCGGAGCCGACCAGGTATAGGTTGTTCCGGGCGGAACCACATTTCCGTTTCCATTTTGTGGAATAATTGAAAAAGCAGTACCACTGCAAATTGTATCTCTCAAAATTCCGGGAACAACTGGAATCGGGTTCACGGTTATGGTATAACTTGAAGTTCCTTTGCAACTAATTCCGTTGTTTGCATCAGCCGTTACTAAATAGGTTACAATAATCTGATTAAACGTTGTATTTACCAATGTCTGAACAGGAATTTGATTTGTTCCGGAAGTAACCATTCCCGTAATTCCGGCAGGCACTACAGCTGTCCAGCTCAATGTTGCACCCGCAATGTTACTTGTCAGGTCAACCGCATTAGTTTGCGAACCGGAACAAATAATCTGATTGCCGGTAGAGAAGTTGATGGCAGGTGTCGGATTTACGGTAATGGTAAATGTTTGTGCAGAGCCTGTACAACCGTTTACAGTTGGTGTTACCGTTATATTGGCTGTTACCGGAATCAAACTGGTATTTATGGCGGTAAATGGAGCAATATTCCCGGTTCCGCTTGCTGCCAAACCGATTGAAGTGTTGTCATTTGTCCAGTTATAAACCGTTCCGACAACTGAACCTGTAAAGTTGACAACTGAAGAATTAGTTCCGTTGCAAAGAAGCTGGTTGGCAATTGGATTGACGGTTGGGGTTGGATTGACGGTTATAGTAAATGTTTTCGTTGTTCCTGAACAACCGTTTGCCGAAGGGATTATAGTTATAGTTGCAAGAAGTGGTGCTGCAGTTGCATTTGTTGTAGTAAAACCGGGCAAGTTCCCCGCTCCGCTTGCAGCCAAACCAATTGCCGTATTACTATTTGTCCAGGTAAATGTTGTTCCGGCTACGGCCCCTGCGAAGTTTACTACCGGTGAAACATCATTATTACAAAATATTTTATTGGTAACCGTGGTTACAACCGGATTCGGATAGACAGTTATTGTAAATGTTCTTGGAGTTCCGGTACATCCGGTTGAAGTAATAGTCGGAGTGACTGTTATTGTTGCAACCTGGTTGGTTGTTCCGGTATTTTTCAGCAGGAACGGATTGATATTTCCTGCTCCTGCAGCTAAAAGACCAATGCTAGTGTTACTGTTTGTCCAGTTATAAGTCGTACCGGCAACGGCACCTGTAAACGTTACTAAATCCGAATTTGAACCCTTACATTTTGCCTGATTCGGAATTGTATCAACAGTTGGTACCGGATTTACATTGAAAGATGTTGTTGCATTCGTTGGTCCGCATTCATTTGTTACAGCCAATGAAACGGTGTAACTACCGGTTGAACTATACGTAATTGTTCCCGGATTTTGAGCAGTTGATGTGGCCGGTATACCTCCGAGAAAACTCCAGGCATAGGTCATTGGAAGTGATGAACCGCCGCCATCTATCACTGCAACCGGAGTAATTGAGGCTGTTCCACATGACTTTGGAATTGCATTAATGCTTACAATTGGTGGTTTCTTTACAATAATATTTCTTGACAGAAAATAGACTCCACAAGTATTAGTGATTGATAAAGTCAATGTGTAAATACCTGGATTTGTAAATTTAAACGAAGGATTTATAGAAGTTGAATCGGTACCTGAAGTGTAATTGTAAGATGAAGTTGTTCCCCAGGTGCCGGGCGAGTAGGTCACATTCCAGTGATAAGCCGTAGGAGTAGTGACACCAACCGTATTTGAAGTATTATTGACAGTGGTTGAAAATGGTGCGCAACCATCAAATTTATTAAAATCGACAGAGAATGATAATACCGGGCTGGCTTCAACTTTTACTATTTTAGTTATTGAATCAGTTCCACAACGGTTTCCAGATAACATGGTAATAGTATAAGTTCCGGGTGTATTAAATATTGGACAAATTGTATTTGTTCCCGCTGTCCATGATTTATAATACATTGAGCCGTTATCCAATCCCAAGGTTCCGCTATTTAATGAAAAAGTGGCCGGCGAAATTTTCCAAACCACAATCGGAACTACATTACAACCACCGGCAGTAGTTTCTGCAGCACCTGTTGATGTATTATCAATGCAAACAGGCTTTCCAACACAATATGCCGGCTGATTTGGTACCATGAAATCCGCTTTTGGAGGTGCAGAAACGTAAATCGGAGCGACTGAAGCTTTTGAAGTCCCACAACTGTTACTGGCAACAACATTAACCGAAAAAGCATTCGGATAGCCATCACTTGTTATTCCGCAGGATGACTTTTTAAAAGTATGAGTCACCGATGCAGGCAGCGGTTTTGTATCATCATACACATCGGTAGAAGAGCCATCGCCATAAGTGATGGTATACGTAGTTCCCGGAGGGTTGTTTGATGTACCGAACAATGGAAATGTCAACGAATCATTTATACAAATATCAGTTGCTCCCGGGTTTCCAAGTGTTATACCGGGATTTGAACTGACAAATACTTTATACGTTTTGGTAACTGTTCCAGATGCATTTACAACCGTAAAGTTCAAATTCCAAATGCCCTGATTATATACATGTTTGGTGGTTGTAAATGAAGCTGCCGTGAAAATAGATGGTCCATCTCCCCAACTAATCGTATAGGAGGTATTGCTCGCAATGGTTGTTGAAGCATTTGTAACCGTTATCTCCAGATTAGAGTTGCTGCAGGTTTTAAATACTGGATTGCCATTTTGGACATCCGCAGTAAAGCTGGAAGTAAGGGTTGCGTCCGGTAATGCACTTATTATTTTATTAATTGGATGAAAGGGTAGAATTGGCAGGAAAGTAGAATCAGCAAGTCCAATATTATCCGAGTATTTTTGAAAAGGTACAATTGAAAAGTCCCCAGATTCGATACTCATTCCCGAAGTAAAGGAACAAGGCAAAAGAAATAATATTATAAATACAAAGTTGGAAAATTGCTTCATCAATTGTATTCGTTTCATTTATTAAAAAAATGGAACCGGAGTTTAAGCAAATTCAAATTTGTAAAAGTGTAATTCTACTTCATTTTTATCAGATCCCGTTGTAAAATTATAATTTAATTCAAACCAGCATCTACTAATTATGATAATTATAGGTGGTATTGATAGACTTTAACTGAAACGACGGAAACACTGTATTTTATGTGGAATTTATAAAATTATTCTGTATTTTTTATGTCATAAATAATCCAACGGTATTACAAATATAGTTTGACAAATCAAAAGAGGACTGATTCAATCGAATCAATCCTCTTAATTTTTAATCTTAATTTCAAACTATTTCTCCACTTCCAATGCAAATCTTCGATTCAGCATCGTAAATTACTCCAAACTGACCCGGAGCAATTCCCTGAAGTCGCTGGGTTGAGATCAAATGATAACCTGCCGGAGTTTTAAGTATTTTCCCTTTCGTAAAATCCGGTGTATGTCTGATTTTAAAAGTTATTTCTATTTCATTTGAAGAATTATTCCAAGGATTTTCGGTAATAAAATGGAAATCTCGCATCGAAAAATCGTAACCGTATTGAGTATCTACATCAAACCCCTTGGAAGCGTACACCACATTTGCTGCCACATCTTTTTTAATTACATACCAGGGTCCTCCCGATAGTCCAAGACCTTTGCGCTGCCCGACAGTGTGAAACCAATATCCTTTGTGTTTGCCTAATATTTTCCCCGTTTCGAGTTCTACAATCGGACCTTCTTTTTCGCCAAGATAACGGCGAATAAAATCATTATAGTTTACCTTTCCCAAAAAGCAAATTCCCTGGCTGTCCTGGCGTTTAGCACTTGGTAACAAAGCATTATTGGCTATTTCCCGCACTTCATTTTTCATTAAATGACCGATTGGAAACATTAGTTTCGATACTTGCAGTGAGTTTATCTGAGCCAAAAAATCGGTTTGATCTTTTACCGGATCGATTGCAGTTCCTAAAAAGACTTTTCCACCAGTTTCAACGGTCGTAGCATAATGACCGGTTGCAGTTTTATCAAAATCCTTCCCTACCCGTTGTTCAAAAACCCCGAATTTAATCAGTTTGTTACACATCACATCCGGATTTGGAGTTAAACCCTGACGCACTTTATCAATTGTATAAGAAACCACGTTGTCCCAATAATCCTTGTGCAAATCAACAATTTCGAGCTTGCATCCATATTTACGGGCAATAAGTGAAGCCATTTCAATATCTTCTTCCGAACTGCAATGTAACAATTCATCATCGTCCATCCCAATCTTTATATAAAATAAAGTTGGATCGTGCCCTGCCTCTTTCAACAGATGAACCACAACTGAACTGTCTACACCACCCGATAATAATGCTGCAATATTCACTTTGATTTATTGGAATTTAAATTAAATATAATACTCTGCTAAATCGACAACACCTGCACGCATGGCATATTTAGTTGCTTCATGTACATTATTGACTTCAATTTTACGAAAAATATTCTTCCGATGAGTCATTATGGTGTGAATGCTGACAAATCGCTTGGCCGCAATTTCCTTCGTGGTTTTACCTAATGCCATATCTTTTAGAATTTCCTGTTCCGTTGGAGTCAGAATTTGCTTTACATTCAGATTATGGGGCATTTTATCATTGCTTATAAGTAAATTACTCACATGATTACAAATATAACGTTTCCCTCTGATTGTCTCTTTCAACGCAGCAATGATTTCTTCTTGAGCACAATCCTTTAGCAGAACGCTGATTGACTGCGTATTGTATAAGACCATGCGAAGGAAATCATCACTCAATTCGTCAGAAAATAATATCCAGTTTGCTTTTTTGAACCTCTCTTGTAATATGATTAATTCATTTACACTTTCAAAATCGAATAAAGTATAATCAAGAATAACCAATGACGCAGGAAATTGCAATAGCAATTTAACAAGTTCTTTCTTTTCTGTCACTTCATAAATATCGTTTACTTCAACAATGTTTTGAAGTAAATAATGCCATCCAGCCTTTGAAATGTCCTGATTGTCAGCAATTATTATTTCTCTCATTTTGGAAGATACTCTTTTGAAACTGTATTTATAATTGAATTCTGTTGCAAAATTACTGATTTAATATGCTATAATTGCATAAACAAAAAAAAAGACGATTTTTGTCGTCTTTTTTTGTAATCTTTTATTTTAATTCCAGTCAATATTCCCAGAGATCTTCTTCAAAATTTAAAAGTTCAGTTTCAATCCTGCGTTGTTCTTTTCTAATTCTATCAGGGTTTGTTTCTGTTTGCAACAATGTTTTATTAGACATATTACTATCACCTAATAAGTACGATGGATATAGCTTCTGAGCAAAATATTCGTCAAAAGTGAGACGTTGAGTTTCAT
>CAIYTJ010000303.1 GCA_903929065.1 uncultured Bacteroidales bacterium
CCTCCGGGTCCAAATCTTTCAAAATCAGGTTTGCGATCATCCGGTCTTTTTGCTCCACCTTTGAAGTTATTGATTTTATAGGTGAAACTTAAAATAAAATAGGTTGGAAGCACATTATAAGTATTGTACTGAATATAATTGTCCCCAATGCTTTGGCGAACATTAAGCTGCTGGTGTAAAATATCATTCACTTTTAATGCAATTACTCCAAGGCTGTTGAATACTGTTTTGTCGATTGTTCCGTTCCAGATTAACTGGTTCTGAGGTGTGGAAGAATAGCCAAGTTGCGTAGTGTAATTTAAATCGCTGCCGATATTGAAATTATACGGCAGGTGGAAAATAAGATTACCGCCGCCGCTCCAGTCTTTTGTAATCTGAAAAGCCGGATTCAGATTGTTTTGGGTGTTTGAGTAGCGGAAACTACCGCGAAGTCCTATTTCTACTAAGTCGGCTGTAAATGTCAATGAGATTGATTCTCCGGCACTGTAACGGAATGTTTTACTCAAATTTCCAAGGGGAAGACTATCTAATGTAAATGTCTGCGCATTCAAACCGCGTGAAGAATAACCGTAATATTGATTTACACCAAATGACGTATTGGTATTGAAATGTAACCGTTTTTGGATAAGCGGTATATTAAACATTACATTTCCATTTACATTGTAAGGCATTAAAGCTGAGTTCACCGTTTGGCTGTACTGTTTACCGGTGGCATCGTAAATGCTGTTTGTTACCAATGCATCCTTGGTAAGTTGACTCCACAGCGAAGCGTTGAATGACGAAAAAGTACTATCATTGAAAGTGGTGAACATCATTCTTAAGCTGTGGTTGAAGTCAGGTTTCAAATCAGGATTTCCAATGGTAACATTAAGTGGATTCGAGTTGTTTTTTACAGGTTGAAGTTGGCTGATACTTGGCTGTTCGGTTTGTCCCCGGTAATCGATACGCATGAATTTTTTTCGTCCGAAGTTATATTGCAAACGGGCAGTTGGTGCGAAATTCAACACTTCATTCGAAATGGGTGTAATATCACCGTTTTGATATATCCTCGAACTGTACGTTTGAGAAGGTTCGCCCTTCACACCAAACATCAAATTATACGTTTTATCCACATAGCGGTAATTCAGTTCGAGCGTTTCGCTGTAAAAGCGGTTTTCAAAATTATTGCTGTAAACTGAATCCAACTGTGTATATTTTCCAAAAGCATCTTTATTGTACTGGTCTTTTTCCGAAGTACTTGTATTATTTTTAAATGTAACCGAAGTTTCCAGAAAGTTTTTCAGGTTCCACAACGGTTCAACGTAGGACATTCGCAAACTCACATTGTAGCTGTTTGAATGACTCAATGTGTTTTGGTCAACAATGGTGGTACCATAGCGGGTATTATTTTTTGAATAATTAAAACTTTCATTGTCGCTTTGGCTTAATCCGGATTGAAGATTAGCCGTGAAAGTACGTCCTTTTTTAGAAGTAAATTTATGGCTGTAAATTATACCCAGACTTCCGTTTATATTTGAACTGTTTCCAGTGTTTGACGTATTTCCCCAACTGGTTCGAGTAGTATCTGTCAGGTTGGTGTAATCTTTTTCGCTGTCCGAAAAGGTACGTGTATAGCTGATATTGGGCTGGAAAACAAAAGTATTGAGTGTGTCTGGTTTCCATTCGGCTTCAAGGCGCATGTAACCGGCGTACTGGTCGTTGTGCGAAGTCGTCGACGAATTGTTGGTATAAGTTGAATCGACCAGAAAACTTTGTCTGTTGCTTTGGGTGATCGTTTCGTTGAACGAATGATTTAATGAAGCATCACCACCGATTTTCAATTGCGGATTGACAATTGAATTGAGGTTGTAGCCAATGTTTTGTGAAGCTGTGTTACCGCTGTTTACACCCGATCCGCCACGTCCGCGGCTGCTTCGGGTAGTGTTGGTGTTGTTGCCGCCTGCTGTGACCGTAGATTGTGATTCACCATCAATCATATTTAAAATACCGTTTCCATCATATCTGAATGCTCCGTTCAGGTCAACACCTGCACCACCGCTGATATTTCCGAATGTACCTCTTTTGCGGTTGGGTTTGAATGTAAGGTTGATAATCCGTTCGGTATCGTTATCTTCGAAGCCGGTAAGTTGGGCCATATCCGATTTCTGATCGAGCACCTGCACTTTTTCAATCAGTTCGGCGGGAATGTTTTTTGTGGCCATTTCCACATCGTCGTTGAAGAATTTTTTTCCATTTACCCGTATTTTCGTTATAGCCTGGCCATTTACCGTTATTTTTCCTTCGGCACTGACTTCTACACCGGGCAAACGTTTCAAAAGGTCTTCCACTACAGCATTTTGCTGTGTTTTAAAAGCGGTGGCATTAAATTCGGTCGTATCGCCTTTTACTACCATTTGTGCGGCTGTACCTCGTACTTCCACTTCTTTGAGTAAATGGGCATCTTCTTTCAACTGGATATTTTTCAAAATAATATCCCGTTGCGCCATCGTTATTTTCAACCGGTAATCTACGTAACCAACCATAGTAACAAGCAGGGTGTATGATCCGGGTTTTACTTTAGACATAATGAAATTTCCTTTCAGGTCGGTTTGGCAGCCTTGCACAAACGTGGAATCGGAAGCGCGTAATAATCTGACGGCTCCCATTTCGATGGGTAATCCGTTTTTGCCATCAAAAACCATGGCCTGTATACTGCGCTGGGCAAAATTGATAAGCGGGAAAATCAACAAGAGGGAAGCGATAACCAAAATCTTTTTCATTCGGGAATAATTAGTTTAAACATAAAAAATCGCAAGAAAGTGAGTTCGTTCTTGCGATAGGTTGATAACGGACTTTTGTCCGCTTTATTGGACGCATACAAAGGTAAAAGGTTTAATTCAATAAGTGAAAATAATTGATATTTTTTATCTTTTAAGCATTCGATTCAATAAAGCTTTACAAATAGCGTTTTTCTTTTCCGGATTTAATCAACAATTCGTTTATTTCTTTTTTCAGGTCGGCCATTTTTAGTTCGCGTTGCATGGAAATGTCGTAATACCACTTTAGTTCTGTTATTTTCTTTTCCATCTCTATTTCATGATTTTTGCGTTCGGTGATATCACGCACTACGCCTACAGTTCCGCAAATCTGTTCATTGCTGTCATACATAAACTGAATATTCATCGACACCCAAAATGTAGTGTTATCTTTTCTGTTTGCAAGGCAATCGTAGTCAATAATTTTACCACTTTCCTTTAATTGTTTTAGCAGTTTGCCTCTTTTTATCGGGTCTGCATATAAATTCACAGCATTTATTCCCAGTAATTCTTCGGCTGAGTTGTATCCATACATTTTTAATGCAGATGGACTTACAAACGTAAGTTTTCCTTTTTTGTCGGCTTCAAAGTATGCATCTTGCAGGTTGTTGAAAATATTGTGAAACCGGGTTTCACTTTTACGCAATTCGTCTTCTGCTGCTTTGCGTTTTTCTTCTTCCTTAATGATTAACAAGGCTTTTACTCCATAATTGAAAAACATGGCTCCAAAAATATAAAGACTTATAATCAGGATAATCAGTTTATTTCTGAATGAATTAAGGTCGGCAAGTATGTCATCTTCGGTGGTGGAAACATTGATAGACCAAAATGTATTTCCAAGTTGAATGGGCATATAAATGGAATACTTTTTAATGTCAGGTACTGTGTTATCGCCTATTTTATTAAACATGAACTCAGCAGTTCCGGCATGACCTTTAATCATATCATTTACTATCGGAAGCAGCGACGGGAATCCCACAATATTGGCATATTCCGATTTTCCGGTAAATCCGGGAATAGGGCTGTATAGCACCGTTCCATCACGGCTGATTACCCACGCGTTACCTGTTTGCCCTATTTTTATGCTCTCAAAATAATGCTTCGCCAGACTTTTGAAATCAATTAAAACTCCGACTGAACCTTTGAAATCGGAACCTTTAAAAACAGGAACATGTATAGCTACCGAGCTGATTCCTTCAACTGATTGAAAAACATCACTTATAACCGGTTTGTGGTCTTTCAATAGTTGTTTTACATGTTTTTGTGTCGAAATATCATTTCCAATAATGTTTTTTCCATCAGGGAAGTTATAAATCACTATACCCTTTTCATCCATGCGGGTGATAGCCGTAATCTGTTCCCGATGTGCCTCGTAAAACAGTTTTAAATCTTTTTGACCCTCAGCATTATTATTGACTATATCCTCCATATTGGATAGTGCCTTTAAACTGTTGGTTCTGTTAGTGAAAAATGATTCAATACCTACGGCAGCCTGTCGGGCATAAACCCGTTGTATTTCATTCAGATTTTTAATGGCTGTCTGTCGGGCTTCTACATAAAATACATGGAACAATATTATGCACGCACATGTGAATGTAATTCCAACTGTTATATAAATTCGCTTATTCATTTTGAAAACGGGTGCTTACCGGTGATTTAAACATACGTAATTAATAGTTGTACAAAAATAATAAAATTTCAAATGGAATATATCGCAGCTCCCTTTTTTTCTGAAAAAAGCATTCACCCTGAGATGTTTGATAAGAATTGTTTTTAGCTGGTTATAATTTAATATATGGTTGTATAACATAAAAAATAGTACAGAAAATACTTTAAAATTAATTTAATAAGTTGTAATTTTGCAATTATTAGATTAAAACAATCAAAAATGACCTGTAATCAGCTTTACAAGCTTTAATTATATCTATTTATTTACATTTAAAATTAAAAAACTATGTCACAAGAAAATTTAATCTCGACAACGATACCTGCCGAAACCCTGGCTGCTATCAACACCAACCTGACTGCCATAAGCACTGCGTTGGCAAACACTTTATTATTCAACCTCACGGCTGACGAAAGAAAGTCCATGAGGGTAATGGGCGACAAATCCATTGCTTTTGTGCAGAAAGCGTTGGAATATGCCTATAATAATCAGGCATTGGTGCCCACGTATCTCGATTTACACGAAGCCAAAAAAGATTTTGCGCTTGCGCACGATCTCTATGGCATTTTACAACAATTAAACACCCTGCAACGTGCTGTAGAAGACACCATGATGGTGGCAGGTAGCGAAGCGTACGATGCTGCGCTTATATTCTACAACTCGGTGAAGGGAGCAAGCCGCGTAAACGTTCCGGGTTCGGAAGCCGTTTACAACGATTTGCAACAACGTTTCGCCGTGAAACCACAAAAAGCGGTAGCAAAATAAACCGGCTTCGGCTGTTTACAGGTAACCAAAAACGCCACTCCTGCTCAGGGAGTGGCGTTTCGTGCTTTAAAAGCCCGCTGTTGTACTTTTAGTAGTAGCATTTCCTGCTTCCGAAGTACAAAAAGGTGCTCCAGAAGCAGGATGTACGTGCTCCTGAAGTCCGAAATCCTGCTTCCGAAGCAGGTGTATCGTGCTTTCGGAGTTCGGTTTCGGGCTGGTTTTGGAGGAAGAGGTGCTGTGGGAGGAGGAGAGCGGACTTGGGGAGTAAGGATGTGGAACTTTGAGAAAATTATAAAATGTTATAACGTACTTTTGATTTTACCAAATCAGATTTTCTCTTTTCAATAATTGGGGTGATATATTTTATAAATGCCTCTTGTTGTTCTTTTGTATCATTATGCTGAGGCATTCTGTGTGAGCTATTGAAGTCAACCAGTTTTGTAAAATGTATATCATTATTCATTATCCTATCAATATTCACTTGCTGTTGAAAATACTGTTCATATTCTTCGAAATAGAAGATGTTTATTGATTCAATGTTTTTGTGATTTAATATTTGATTCAAAATGAGTTTGTCGGACAATCCACATGAATGACCTAGAATAGATACATTTATACTTTTAGTTCCTTCTAAATAATAGGTGAGTAATTTTTCGTTTTCAGTTCGTTTGTATAGATGTTTTTTGATATTTCGCATATACTCATTGTCACCTTTTTTTATTAGCTCTCTTGATTCTTCATCATTTGCTGCATAACCAAAAATCATCGGATTTTTATAATTCACAAGTTCTCCATGAATATGGATAATCTCACTTTTTTTGTTTTCATTTGAATATAAGTATTTAAGAGTGTCTGTATAATTAAAGTTTAATA